>JAWXBN010000062.1 GCA_034440155.1 Verrucomicrobiota bacterium
ATTTGGGGTTTTGGCGCTGTTTGTGCGGCCTCGGGAGCGGATACTGTCGCTGTATCAGCGACTTTCTCCGGTCTGAGTTTCGGGGCTTCATTAAATTTTACTAATTCGGCGGTTTTTGAATCGGAAGACATTAAGGCTGCCTGATCCGGTTTCGGTGCGGCTGTCTGGTCTGTTTGTTTAACATCCGGCGTGGGATTTTTGGGCGGGGTATCGAGGGGTTTTACCTGGTTAGGTGAAGCAGTTTGTTGGTCTTGGGTTTTCTCGGGCTGTTTTTCTTGGGCAGGGGGTTGTTGTGTCTGCTGCTGGGGTTGTGTTTCGACCGGTTTTGGCTGCGGTTGGGGCGGAGTTTGTTGGTCGGGCTTGGCCTGTTGCTGCTGTGATTGCTCTTTGGCTTGCTGCTGTGATTGTTGTTGGGGAGAAGGCTGCTGGGGTTGAGCTGGTTGGGCTTTCTGGGGGGGACCCCCTGATCCTTCCAGTGCGGCAGATTGTTTCTGGTTTACAAAACCAAGCCCGGGAACTTTTGCCCCTTCTTGATTGGGATTTGTATTGTCTTCCTTTCCCTGGGAACTGCTCGCGGCTATTGTATTTTCAGCAGAAAAGAATTTTGGGTCTTTGGGAGCCACTTTACTGGCTTGGGCAGGATCGGTCGGCATGAATTCCGGCTGTTTCTGCATCATGGGAGGCTTTTGAACAGGCATTTGTGGGGCTGTCCGTGTTGTATCAATCGTTAAAACAGCCGGCGTCGTTTGAATGGGCTGGATATGGGAAGCGGTCATCTTTCGGAGCATCGGGAAGAGCAAGAAAAATAGTAAAATAATCAAAAATGATTCAATAAAGGCTAACGCAAGCCTTTTAGCATATTCTGTATCAGGACGATAGGGCTGAATCACACGTGTCAATCTATCTGATTTTTTAAAAATCATCCACAATTCATTTTGCTAATTTTTGACTATAACCATGAACTTTCAATATTTTCTGAAAGTTCGTGTTGACTCTTCCCGACTAGGCGTTAATTTATGTCTACAGTGAAATCTCTCGTTCAAAAAACGGTCTCAAGAATCAGACAACACGTCGTCGAGAAAGCCGTTCAGCACCCCGAAAAATTCATCACTAAAGAATCCCCGGAACTGGCTGCGATCTTTGATTGTGTCCGCGAACCTATCTCAAAAGTGGAGGATTTAGTCCTCAAGCAAGTGGAGCGATTTGATGCCGGAGTGCAGTCCTATATCCAGTATACGCTTTCCACGCACGGGAAAAGAATCCGTCCGGCCTTGGTCTTTTTTGCCGCAGGGGCTTGCGGGGTCAAAACCCCAGAGCACGATAAACTAGCAATGATCCTCGAGCTCATCCATCTGGCGACCTTGGTGCATGATGACATTATCGACGAGGCCAGTGTCCGCCGCGGTCAACCTACCGTCCAAAGAAAGTGGGGGGCTGAAACAGCGGTTCTTGTTGGGGACTCGATTTTTGCCCATGCATTGATGGAGGCCACATATTTTACAGATAATGAGATTTGCCGACGGATTTCTTTTGAGTCGAATGAGGTTTGCCAAGGGGAAATCCTCCAGACACAACGCCGTTATGACTATACCATGACGATTCCGGAATATTTTAAATTAATCGAAATGAAAACCGGGGCCCTTTTCCGGGCCAGTACCGAGCTCGCCGCTAAAATCAGCGGGGCTACTCTGGAGCAAGTTGCAGCGATGCGGGAATTTGGCACAAAACTCGGCGTTGCCTACCAGATTTGGGATGATTGTGTGGATATTTACGGGAAGGAGAATGAAATCGGAAAATCCCTCGGGACCGATCTAGATAAAGGGAAATTAACCCTGCCCATCCTCATTTTCCTCAGCCATGCAAATCAAGAAGCCCAAGCAGAAGTCCGTGAACTCATGCTCCACCACACGGACAAAGCCCGGAAGCAACTTGCCCGTATGATCGAGGAGTCCGGTGCTTTTTCTGAGTCAATCCAGATTATTAGCAATCACCTCGACGATGCGCATAATGCACTCACGCCATTTGCCCCATCCGAGTTCAAGACCTCCCTCATTAACTTCATCGACTATCTCCGCTCCCGCACCATGAAACTCAAGGCGTAGGGACAGAGTGCTGCAACGGGTTAGTCCGAGGTAAAGTTTTATCCTAATAGATATGGTGATGGACTTTCCCCGCTATAGGAATGGTTATCCGTAATCATTAGGGACAATTGCATGCTGGATAGGATATCTTTGACTGTATTTAGAAATTCGAAATGAGATAGCCGCAGGTGGATGCTGGAGCAATTTGCTTTAGATCGGTAGGGGTATATCTTGATAAACAAAAAAGCCCCGGTGAACAAATGGATGGTCACCGGGGCTGATGGATTTTAAAAACGGATTACTCTCGGGTTTTACTTATTTCTTTTTGGCACTTTTCTTATTAGCACTTTTCTTTTCTGAGGCTTCTTCGAGGGCTGCTTGGGCAGCGGCCAAACGTGCAATCGGCACGCGGAATGGAGAACAGCTGACATAGCTGAGTCCGAGTTTGTGGCAGAACTTCACTGAGGAAGGTTCACCACCATGCTCACCGCAGATACCGATCTTGATATTCGGGCGGGTGGCGCGGCCACCTTCGATCCCGATTTTCATGAGTTTACCCACGCCTGTCTGGTCGATAGAGGCGAAAGGATTATTTTTCACGATATCAAGTTCTTGATATTGAGGGAGGAAGCTACCGGCGTCGTCACGGCTCATGCCCAGAGTTGTCTGGGTGAGGTCGTTGGTGCCGAAGCTGAAGAATTCCGCCTGCTTGGCGATCTCATCGGCGATGAGGGCTGCACGGGGGATTTCGATCATGGTGCCGACCATATAGTCGAACTTGACCTTTTGCTCTTCGCCGACTTGTTTGGCGATACGGTGGACGATCTCGAGTTGGAGCTCCAGTTCTTTGGGGAACCCGACGAGCGGGATCATGACTTCGGGTTTGACCTTGATCCCTTTTTTCTGCACTTCAGCAGCGGCTTCAAAGATCGCACGGGCTTGCATTTCAGAAATCTCCGGATAGGTGATTCCCAAACGGCAACCGCGGTGACCGAGCATGGGGTTAGCTTCGTGCAAGGCGGCGACGCGGGCATGGACCCAATCAGCGCTCTTACCGAGTTTCTCGGCGACTTCACGGATCATGCTGCCTTCGTGAGGAAGGAATTCATGAAGGGGGGGATCCAGCAAACGGATGGTGGCCGGGAGTCCTTTGAGGGACTTAAAGAGTCCGACGAAATCTTCCCTTTGGAAAGGAAGAAGCTTGGCTATTGCATGTTCACGTTCTTTCAGATTAGTGGCCAGGATCATTTCGCGGACACTATTGATACGGTCACCTTCGAAGAACATGTGTTCTGTACGGCAGAGACCGATTCCTTCGGCGCCGAAGGAGATGGCGTTTTCGACTTGATCAGGTTGATCGGCATTTGTGCGGATAGCGAGCTTACGGTATTTATCAGCCCATGTCATGAGTTGGTTAAAGACCTGGAAGGTGTAGCTGTCGGAAGGTTTGAGTGTCTTATTCAAGAGCACTTGGATGACTTCGGAAGGGGCCGTCTTGACTTGGCCAGCGAAGATTTCACCGGTCGTTCCGTCAATCGAGATAAAGTCACCCGCTTTGAATGTACGTCCTTTGACGGTCAAAGTCAGTTTATCATAATCCACGAGCAGGTCAGCGGCACCGCATACGCAGACTTTACCCATTTGGCGGGCGACGAGGGCTGCGTGGGAGCTGACACCACCACGGGCGGTGAGGATACCTTCAGCAGCGATCATACCGCGCAGGTCCTCGGGGGACGTTTCGACACGGACCAAGAGGACTTTTTCCCCGCGTTCAGCAGCTTCGACGGCGCGTTCAGCATTAAAATAGATTTTTCCGCTGGCGGCACCCGGACCTGCAGGCAGGCCTTTACTCAGGAGCTCTGCTTTTGTGACAGCTTCCGCATCAAAGATCGGTGCGAGCACCTGGGAGAGGGAATCGGCTGGGATACGGCGGACAGCTTCTTCAGTGGTGATTAATTTTTCCTTCACCATTTCAGCAGCGATACGCAGAGCGGCGAGGCCGGTCCGTTTCCCGTTACGGGTTTGCAGCATGAAAAGTTTACCCTCTTCAATCGTGAACTCAAAATCCTGCATGTCGCGGAAATGGGCTTCGAGGGTCTTGCGGACCTTCTCGAGCTCGGCATAACTCTTGGGCATGATGTCATTGAGTTTTTTGACGGGTTCAGGTGTGCGGACACCTGCGACGACGTCTTCACCTTGGGCATTAATGAGGAATTCACCGTAGAAGACTTTTTCACCGTTGGCTGGGTCACGTGTGAAGGCCACACCGGATCCGGAATCGTTTCCGGTATTTCCAAAGACCATGGCTTGGACATTGATGGCAGTACCCCATTCCGAAGGAATATTGTATTTGCGGCGGTAAACGATAGCACGATCATTCATCCATGAGTTAAAAACGGCGCCAACGGCTCCGTCGAGTTGGTCCCAAGGGTTCGAAGGGAAGTCTTTACCGGTGCGGTCGTGCACGAGTTTCTTGAAACGGCGCACGAGCTCTTTGAGGGCTGCTGCATCGAGACGGGTGTCTTCGACTTCGTGTTCATTCGGGAAAAGCTCGTTTTTAAGTTCTTCAATAGCTGTTTCGAAGGGTTCATGCTCTTCACCAGCGCGTTTTTGGACACCCATAACGACATCACCGTACATTTGGACAAAGCGGCGGTAACAATCGTAGGCGAAACGTTCGTTATTACTGAGTTTGGCTAGACCGGCGACAGTGGCGTCATTCAAGCCAAGGTTCAAAATAGTATCCATCATGCCGGGCATGGATTCACGGGAACCAGAACGGACAGCGACCAAGAGGGGTTTGGAAGGATTACCTAGTTTTTTATTCAGGTTTTTTTCCATCTTTTCAACGGCTTCGCGCACTTGGGCTTTGAGGGCTTTTGGATATGTCCTCTTGTTGTCATAATAATAAGTACAGACTTCGGTAGTGATGGTGAATCCCGGAGGAACGGGAAGCCCGATGCGTGTCATTTCCGCGAGGTTAGCACCTTTACCACCGAGGAGGGATTTCATTGTCCCGCCGCCTTCAGCCTTACCACCGCCAAAATAATAGACGAGTTTGGAAGAAGCTTTAGAACCTGGACTCTTTACAGAGGACGGTTTTTTGGAGGGTTTGGCCTTGGAGGCCAATTTTGACTTTGATGTTTTTTTTGCCTTTTTGCTCATAAATTTTCCACTTAGCCGTTTTGTTGTTTTTATTTCTACTGCCAAAATAGAGGTCGAAAATAGCAGAGCACGGGAGTCTGTCAACACTCCGCAAGAGGGGATTTAGCCTATAGAGGGGATGAATAATGTCAGATTCCATATTGTCAGGGTATGAACCGGGCATTATTCAGTTCAGTCTTTGGATATCCAGAATGAAAAACGGAATAAAAAGGGTTGTTTTGTAGGCCTGAGTGGCTTTGTGTCTAGAGTCTATAAAGGTTGACTATGAATATCACATTTTTTGGAGAAGAAGGAAGTTTTTCGCAAATTGCTGCGCGCCGGCGTTTTCCCAAGGCCAAGATGCAGTCCGGGAAAACCGCTTTTGACTGTTTTGACGCTTTACGCAGGCAAAAGGCGGATGTCATTATTGTCCCTATCGAGAATGGTTCAGGAGGCATGATCGACTTGACTGTCGATGAGATGATCCGTTTTCCGAAGTGGAATCCGGCATCGGCACTTGTCCGTGAGGAGTTACTCATGCGTATCGAGTTACTCCTGATGGCAAAGGGCAAATTGCCTGCCAGTGCGATCAAACGGATTTATTCACACCGGGCTCCCTTTGATCATTGTAACTCTTGGTTACGAAAGCATTTACCAAAGGCTGAACGGGTAGTTTGTGGGAGCACATCGGTGGCCGCACAAGAAGCCATCAAGGATCCGCAAGGGGCGGCCATCGCCAGTATCGAGGCAGCCCAGCTCTATCAACTGAAGATTATTACGAAGGATGTGGGGAAACATGCGGTAAACCAAACAAAGTTTTTTGTTATTGGTAAACCGGTTACTCCCAAGAATAAACCCGGATTATCGACACTTTTTTTTGAGACTAGGGATAAGCCCGGGGCCTTATGTGATGTCTTGACAGTCCTCAAAAGCGAAAAGATCAATATGACGCGGATTTATTCCCGTCCGATTTTTAACCGTCTGGATGAATATATTTTTATGGTGGAGCTCAAGATCCCATCCCGAACCAATGCTCTGGACAAATTGCTCGTGAAACTCGGGCCGGTGACAGACCTACTCCAGCCTGTCGGGCATTATGCCATGGTCAAAGTCTAGATATTGATATTACCTTTCCCATGAAAATATATGATTACTTGATCGTGGGCGCAGGATTTTCCGGACTGGTACTCGCCGAAAGGCTCTCTTCACAACATGGCAAGAAGTGCCTCATTGTGGATAAGAGGAATCATATCGGGGGGAATGCTTATGACCGACTAGATGATGCCGGGGTTTTGATCCACCAATACGGGCCACATTATTTCCGGACGAATTCCCCGCGTATACGGGAGTACCTTTCACAATTCACCGAGTGGCATGCCGTTAACTATCAAATCCTGAGTTATACAGATGGCAGGTATTGGAATTTCCCGATTAACCTGAATACTTTTGAGCAATTAACCGGATCCCCATCGACTCCCGAAGAATTCCAAGCTTATTTGGAAAGTAAAAAAGTGAAAATAGAAAAACCGCTAAACTCTGAGGAAGTCATCATTTCCCAAGTGGGCTGGGAACTTTATGAGAAGTTTTTTAAGGGGTATACTCTCAAACAATGGAAGCGGGACCCCAAAGACCTTGACGCGAGTGTTTGCGGGAGGATTCCCATCAGGATAAACCGGGACGACCGTTATTTAACCGAAGAATTCCAAGCCCTCCCGAAAGAAGGTTATACAAAAATGTTTGAACGCATGCTCGCCGCCAGTCCCGGGGTGGAGGTGCGGCTAAATACGAATTACCGTGACGTCCTCAGCGAAGTGCAATTTGCACACATGATCTACACCGGCCCGGTGGATGAATACTTTGACTGCCGCTTGGGCAAATTGCCTTACCGCTCACTTCGTTTTGAAAATGAATCATTCACGGAGGATGAACTTGTGGCATCCGATCGTGGGCAAATTGCGGGAAAACCCGGATTTTGGCAACCGGCTATGCAGGTAAATTACCCAAATGACGAGGACTTCACCCGGATAGTGGAAATCAAACACGCCACCGGGCAAGAGTGTGACGCGACGACCATTGTCCGTGAATACCCGGAAGATTTTGGTCCCGGCAAAGAGCCTTATTACCCGATCCCGGCACCTGAAACGGCGGTATTATACCAGAAGTATGCCTTACTAGCGGAGGCCGAGAAAAATGTCAGTTTTGTGGGGCGCTTAGCTACCTACCGGTATTATAATATGGATCAGGTCGTGGGGATGGCTCTGGCGGAATACGAAAAACTCGCATCAAAATATCCCGCTTAGTCTGCGACCTCGTAAATTACTTTACTTTCAAATTTACAAAATCTTCCGCAACCAATAGATTCAAAGGATATGGCATGGTTTAAAAAAGACGCTGAAGATCCGCAACCTAATTCTGAAATCACAGCCCGTTTCATTGAGTTCATCATGATGCTGGCCCAAGAAACCCTATTTTTCCTCGGAAAAATCCCCCATCCTTCGACTGGAAAAGGGGAGGTGAATCTTGAAGTGGCAAAACTGCGCATTGACCAGCTGGAGATTATTGAGATCAAAAGCAGAGGGAACCGCACGCCTGAAGAAGAAGATGCTTTAAAACAGGCATTACAAGCTGTCCGTTTGGCCTTTGTCGAAGTCGCAGGGGTCGGGGCCCGTGAATCCCTCAATGGTGAAGGGGAAAAGAATACCCCAGCACCCAAGGCAAAAGAACTTCCCGAGACGGAAAAAGTGCCGGTTCAGAAACCAAAACCTTCCGGGGAAACCGATCCAAAACCACTTCCTTCCGCATTCCAAAAAGATAATGACAATGAAGGAGAGGATGACAGTCCTAAAAAGAGATATTCGAAATCTTACGGAAGTCTGTGATTGTTGGTAGACTAAAAAATATCATCAAGGAAGGAGGCAAGGGCCTCCTTTTTCTATTCTGCTCGTTCTACTTTTTCTCCCTTTGCTGTTTAAATTGGGATTTTGTCTTTTTTGGAGGGCAGATCTTTTTTATTGATGCTGATTGTTACACGAGGATGTACCGTGTCCTGCTGCTAGAGAATTCAAACCAGTGGGTGATACATACACATGCCTTTGAGAATGCCCCTTATGGTATTAGCCCCCATACGACGCTTCTTCTGGATTATGCGATCCTGATATTAAGTAAAATATTTTCTTTCTTCAATCTTACCCCCTCCTTGGATTATGCAGGGGCCTTTGTTTCCCCGGTGATCGGGCTCATTGCTTTTATTTATCTATGGTTCTGGTCGGCAAAGGTGTTACAGGGAAGTGCACGAGGTATGTTGATCACCGCATTTATTTTTTCCCCACCGTTGATATTTGCCTTTCAGCTCGGGAGGCCTGATCACCAGAGCCTGATCCTGCTTTTTATCCTTATCTTCATTACCATGCTTTACTTGTGGATCAGGGAAAATAAACGTGATGGTGATTTCCAGAACCATCGGAATCTGTCGCATGTTTACGCTTTGATCACTGGTTTATCATGGGGTGCTGCCCTCTGGGTCTCTTTGTTCGAACCCCTGATTATCGGTTTACTCACGATCGTTATTATTGTGTTTTTGATTAAAAACCCTTTACGTCAGAAACATTATTTCTTGGCGGCATTAGTTATGATCATCTTTTTAATGCTGACGATTGAAGGCTGGAAAATCCGGTTTTCGGATTTTGCAGCAAATCCTTTCTTGATGAATTGGTATCAGACAATAGGGGAGCTTCAGGGATTAAGTGCGGGGAAGTTATCCACTTACTTTGGTTGGTTAATCTGGTTAAGCCCCCTTTTACTCATCCATGGATTCCGCAAACGGGAGCTGCCACTCTTTTACACGATGATCACAGGGATCCTTTTTTTCTCACTGCTACTGTTATCTTTTTATCACAGCCGATGGGTATCGTGTGCGGGGTTACTTTTCTCCCTTTCGATTCCCCCTTTACTCGGGGCGATGAAGGGACGAGTTTGGAAATGGATATTCTTCTTGATCTTGATTTCACCTTGTGTGAGGTATCTAGGCAATGAATCCATGAGGAGGCCCGATCCCGATTCACTGGTCGTCCAACAGCAGGATCTCCGTTATTTATCCCAGATTATCCCCAAAAATCAAAACCTCATTATCATGGCACCTTGGTGGTGGTCACCCTATTTGCTTTACTGGACGGGTAATCCCATTGTTGCCAGTAGCAGTCACCAGAGTATTGACGGGATAGTAGATTCCGCCCGTTTTTATTCTGCTCTGAAGGTCAAAGATAGCTTGGAAATATTAGATAAACGACATGTACAGATCGTCATCGGTTATGATACCCCCAGAGTTTTGTCGGATTCCCTCCGTATTTTAGGCTTTAAAGATATTAATGACCAGAATGTCATCGATACGGAAGGTTACGCGTTTTCGACCATTAGCCGGTTAATGGACGAGATGAGGGAGGATTATTCATCCCTTGACGGCCATTTATTCATGCAAGCTTATTCCGGGCCCATGACAAAATATCAATTCAGGATATTCTGGGTACTCGACAAGCCTCGGAAAAATTAAAGGGTTTGAGGGGAGGCCTCGACGGCGTTTTTCCTGAGTTTATTAATCGATGACTCAATGTCATTGGCAAAAACGGATGTACCACAGACAAAAACATTTGCCCCAGCTGCAGCCGAGAGACTGATCGTGTCTTGGTTGACTCCGCCATCGACCTCGATTTGGCAATTGATCAGCTCGGCATCAATGATCTTTCGGAAAAAGCGTACTTTTTCCATGACCTCTTTGATAAATGGTTGTCCACCAAAACCGGGATTAACCGTCATGCACAACAAAAGGTCAATTTCCTTAAGAAAAGGGATTACCCTGTCTTGGATGGTCGGGGGATTAATGGCCAATCCACATTTTGCGCCCATCTCACGAATGGTTTTTAAGGTTTTCGACACGGGGTGGGGCGCTTCAAGGTGGACTGTGACAATGTCAGCCCCCGCCTCAATAAAGGAACGGATATAACGATCTGGTTGTGTAATCATCAAATGCACATCCAGCGGGATTTTTACAGCCTTTCGGAGGGCCCCGACGATATTCGGGCCGAAACTGAGATTGGGCACAAAATGCCCATCCATTATATCCACATGGATGTAGTCGGCACCGGCTTTTTCGGCTTCACGGGCTTGTTCAGCCAGACGCCCGGGATCAGCGGCTAGAATGGATGGGGCTATACGGAGTTTTTTACAATCATTCATGGGATTATTCGGATTTATTGAGTTCGACATACTTTTCCGTGATATCACTGGCATAAACCGTATGTTCGCCCGATCCCAAATGAAGGTTAATGGTGATGGTGAAACGTGGTTTTTTGACGATTTTCCTTAGTTTTTCGACCGGTGTTTTTGAAACGATACCATTTTGCACGGCACATGACCCGTCATAATAAATATCCACGCATTCCTCTTTGATCTTGGCTGAGGAATAACCGATGGCATCCATAATCCTTCCCCAATTTGGGTCGCCACCGCACCAAGCACATTTGACGAGACTTGAGTTTGCGACACTTTCGGCGGCGAGTTTTGCATCACGATGACTACTGGCCCCTTTGACAACGACTTCTACAACCCTTGAGATTCCTTCTCCGTCGGCCACGATCATCAGGGCGAGTTTGCGTGTGATGGTATTAAGTGCATTCTGGAATTTTGAAAATTCAGGATGGGCAGGTGTGAGTGCCTCATTTTCTGCGAGACCATTAGCGAGGAGCAAAACCGTATCATTCGTGCTCATGTCACCATCCACGGTGATGCTGTTAAAGGATTGTTCCACCGCTATACCTAGTGCCCTATCGAGGGATTTTTTGTCAATGGAGGCATCTGTCGTGATAAAACATAACATGGTCGCCATATTCGGGTCGATCATTCCCGCACCTTTGGCGATGGCACCAATGGTGACGCGTTTACCATTGATTTGAAATGATAAGGCGACTTCCTTTTTACAAGAATCACTGGTCATAATCGCCTCGGCAGCATCTTTGCTCCCATTCCGGGAGAGTTTTTTGACGGCTTTGGTGATTCCTTCCTCGATTTTCTGGATGGGCATAAAAACACCAATCCGTCCTGTGGAACAGATCAAGACCTCGGAATCCTTTACCCCCAAAGCTTTTGCGGTGGCAGAAATCATTTTCTTTGCGTCTTCGACACCTCGGACGCCTGTACAAGCATTCGCATTGCCGCTATTGGCGATAATGGCATAGGCCTGTTTATTTTTTACATTTTTGATTGAAACTTTGACCGGTGCGGCTTTGACCTGATTTGTTGTGAATTTTCCCGCTGCAACACAGGGTACCTCCGAGAAAATGACGGCGATATCCCTCTTGGTCTTATTTGTGGCCTTGATTCCGGCATAAATACCCGAGGCGGTAAATCCGAGCGGGGCGGTGATGCCACCTTTGATTTCAGTGAATTTTTCCATAAGAGATAAGTTTTTTAAATCAGTCCGGTTGTTTCTGGTAGTTGATAAGAAATATTAAAGGCCTGGACGGCTTGGCCTGAGGCTCCTTTGACTATGTTATCAATGGCTGAAAAGGCCAATATCCGATTCATCCGCCAGTCCAGTTTGAATGATATTTCGATAAAATTTGTCCTGACGACATTTTTTGTGTCCGGTAAACGGGTGTCACCGAGAAATGATACAAAGGGTTCATTCCCGTATTTTTCTTGATAGAGATTTGTGATTCCTAAGGAAGCATTTGCCTTATCTGAGAGGAATAAATCCTTAAAGGTCGGACTCATTTCAAAATAAAGGGTGGTCAATATTCCACGGCTCACTGGCATCAGGTGGGGGGTGAAACTAATGACTACAGGTTTTGCTATTTCCGGGAAAGCCCTCTTTTGAGCAAGTGAGAGCTCTTGCTCAATCTCGGATAAATGCCGGTGCTTTGGTACACCATAAGCCCGGAGGCTTTCATTACACTCCACAAAGAGGTAGTCTAACTCCGCCTTCCGCCCCGCGCCGGACACACCGCTGAGACTATCGGCTGTGATCCGCTCAGGATCAATCCATCCTTTTTCCAAGAGCGGGATAGTCGGCAATAATATACTCGTGGGATAACAGCCAGGGCAAGCTATGAGGGAGGATGACTTGATTTCTTTACGGTATATTTCAGGGGAACCGTAGACGGCCTTTTGGAGGAGGGCCGGTGCTGGATGGTCGTGCTGGTAGAATTCCTGATAAGTGTCAGCTGATCTGAGCCTAAAATCAGCACTCAGATCGAATATTTTCAAACCCTTTTCCACAAGAGGACAGGCAAAATCCGACGCGACTCCATGGGGGAGGGCGAGGAATACCGCTTCAGCATTTTTGCTGATAGCATCAATATCGGGTTCAGTAAAACAAAGGTCACCCCGGTAATGTAGGGAGGGGAAAACGTCACTGAGATTTCTGCCGGCATACTGGCGTGAAGTAACTGTTGTTAATTCGACATGGGGATGATTGACGAGGAGGGCGACTAATTGTTCCCCCGAATACCCAGAAGCACCGATGACAGCAACTTTGATTTTGTTTTTCACTAGACTAAAGATTACAACAGAAAATCAGTCGAAATCTCTAGAGAAAATTAGAAAAAAATCCGATAAGTATTAAGACCAAGACTTATCTTTATTTACGCAAAATGCGTAAAAAACTTAAGCTACAGCGACTTGCTGCATGATCTTGTCTTGGGTATGGAATTTAATCGGGGAATCAATCTGGAAGGTACACTTATACAATCCTGATGTTCTTTGTTCCGAACGCTTCACTGGCATTCCGAGGACTTTTTGGAAAAGTTGCTCTTCTAAGGATTGAATAATAGGAAAATGATCAGAGATCCCGATAACAGGGGAGTTGTATTCGACAATCTCAAAAGTCTGCTCTTCTTCCTTAAAAATAACCTCGCTCATATAACCATCATCGTCACGGAGTGAAGCTAATTGATGAGCCCTGTTAATAGGATCGCTGGCTTTGATTTTTTTGAGGTAATCTTCTGCGACGTCCTGATAAATCGAATAGAGGACTTTGTCACCGGAGCTTGGACCAAACATTTTATCAGATGCTGCCAATATCGACAGTGTGAGCTCGGTAAATTGTGTCGGGAAGAACTCTTGGGCCAGAGCCGTCAGGCGGTAGGCTTTCTCAGGACGACCCATTCCTTTTGGACGTCTCCAACAATCAAGGTACCCGTCTTTCTCAAGAGATATACAGTGCTGCTTGATCCCCATGTAAGATAAACCAATCTTTTCACAAAGTTCAGCAACGGACAGTCCCCCATTACTTTTCTTGATGGATGTCAAGATTTGATATTTTTGACTTTTGACAACTCTTTTCAGCAAACGACTCTTCATGGTTTTATTGATTAGTTTGAGCATTACTTGATTTCAAGTATAAACTAAAAAATTAGTGAAAATAAAAAATCAAAATTGATTTGACTAAACTTTCAAAATTTCAAAAAAGTATTATTTTAATACTGATTTTATTGATTAGAATGATTATTTTTAATTTTTACGTAATAGTCGTTTTATGATAGGGTACATCAAAAGAAAACCCTCCGCTCAGTGGTGATAATTGCGATTAAAACCCCCGAGAAAATCATCTGGAATACATTCAAAATCAAAATAAGACATAAATCATCCTGTTCCCAATAGTCAGTAAAGACGGGAATCCTGATCTTTTTTTGTTTTTTTCATTAACAATCTACCTATTGCACGATAGATTCTGCCACCTATGATCATATTTCCTGCAATCGATTTAAAAGACGGTAAGGTCGTCAGGCTGCGCCAAGGGAAGGCCGAGGACGTAACCATCTATTCGGAGTCACCGGTCACCCAAGCCCTCTTTTGGCAAGAACAAGGGGGTGAATACCTTCACATCGTAGATTTGGATGGGGCATTCACCGGAGAGGGTAAAAACTTAGCGGCTGTCTGTGAGATCACCCGGGCTATAAAGATACCTTGCCAGATGGGCGGGGGGATCAGGGACCTCCAAAGGGCAAAAAAGGCTTTTGATGCCGGTGTCGCGCGGGTCATTGTGGGAACCAAGGCCTGTGAAAGTGTTGAATTCGTCGGTTCCTTGGTCAAGGAGTTTGGAGCGGACCGTGTCGCTGTCGGGATTGATGCGAAGGACGGCAAAGTAGCGGTAAAAGGATGGACAGAGTCAGGTACTTGGGATCCGATCAATCTTGCCCAAGCAGTTTCAACCGCAGGAGTGGAGACCATTATCTATACTGATATTTCGACGGATGGAATGCTCAAGGGGCCAAACCTCCCAGCGATGGAAGAAATGGTCAAGTCTGTCGATGCAAAAGTCATCGCCTCCGGTGGCGTCAGTGTGAAGGAAGACATTACAAATCTGGGGATGATCAAAGGCCTGTATGGCGTGATTGTCGGCAAAGCCCTCTATGATGGCCATGTGCACCTGCCCGAAATCCTTAGCCTCGCCCAAAAAACGTGAGTGAACGCGAATATGAAATCCGCCATGAGCATCGGCCGTTATCGATTGATTACAAGCAGGAGCTTAATGAACAACAATACACGGCTGTAACGGCTCCGCCGGGGCCGATGCTGGTGATTGCGGGGGCGGGCAGTGGGAAGACACGCACACTGACTTACCGGGTCGCCTATCTTATCGATAATGGTGTCGCCCCAGAGAATATCCTCCTTCTCACATTCACAAATAAAGCCGCACGTGAAATGCTGCACCGCGTCGAGCAACTTGTTCCCCAGAATATCTCAAAGCTTTGGGGCGGGACATTCCACCATGTCGGTAACCGGATTCTCCGCCGCCACGCGACTCTGCTTGGTTACCAGAATGACTTTACCATTATCGACCGGGATGACGCAAAAAGCATGCTTAACCTGTGTATTGACGACTTAAAAATCGACAAGAAAGATAAGAAATTCCCAAAAGCCGATGTGATCCTGGAAATATTCAGTTATGCCAATAATACTCAATCGCCCCTGCGTAGCATTATTGACCGGCAATTTGCCTATTTTGAGGATGTAGCCACTACGATAGAAAAGCTTTACCCCGTATATCATGAACGTAAAGTCCGTGCAAATTGCATGGATTATGATGACTTGCTGCTGAATATCATCGGGTTATTCGAGAAAAATCCGGATGTGCTTGATCTCTACCAGAGACAATTCCAATTCCTTCTCGTCGATGAGTATCAGGATACGAATGCTGTCCAATTCCAGATGATCGAGATGTTAGCCAAAGCACACCAGAATATCATGGTTGTCGGGGATGATGCCCAGAGTATTTATTCATGGCGGGGGGCGAATTTTACGAATATCCTGAAGTTTCCGGATCGTTATCAGGGAGCCAGCGTCTACAAAATCGAGATTAACTACCGTAGTACCCCTGAAATCCTCGCATTAGCCAATCAAGTGATTAAAGGAAATACTCAGCAATTTGAAAAGGAACTCCGGCCTGTCCGCAAAACCAGTGTCCGCCCCGTGGTGATCCCGGCAAGTAACTCCTCGGAACAAGCAGCCTTCATCTCCCAACGCCTCATGGAGATCAGGGACGAGGGGATTTCTCTGAATGATTGTGCAGTCCTTTATCGCTCCCATTTCCACGCAATGGAGCTCCAGATGGAACTCACCCGCCGCCAGATCCCCTATTTAATCACCTCCGGGATCCAGTTTTTCGAGCAGGCTCATATCAAGGATGTCGCCGCCTTTCTGAAAGTGGCGGTGAACCCCTCTGACGAGTTATCCTTCCGCCGGATCCTCAAGATGTTACCGGGTATCGGACAGAAAACGGCTGATAAATTATGGACGTTGGCCAGTGCAGGAGTCATTCCTGATCCAAATGATTTATTGGCCACCAAACATTTTTCAGAACAATTCTGGCTCAATATTACAAAAGGGAAAGTGGGCGCGTCTGTCCCGGCAAAAGCTTACCGCGCTTGGTCACAAGTGGTCAAAACCCTTAGAGAACTCAATGATGAAAATATCCGTGGGAAGGTTCCCCAACAAATCAAAATCGTCATCGAAGCCTATTACGATGATTATTTAAAAGCGGAATTTACTAATTACCAATCACGCTTGGAAGATTTGAATCAATTGGCCATTTTTTCCCGGAATTTCGAATCCGCCTCGGATTTCCTGGGCCAACTCTCCCTCATGACCTCTGTCGAGATGGAGTCATCATCGGCAAATCCCCTCCGAAATGATGAGTACGTACGCTTAAGCACGGTTCATCAGGCAAAAGGACTGGAATGGCCGGTCGTTTTTATCATCGGGGCGGCTGACGGGATGTTCCCGAGTGCAAAATCTCTCGACTCGGAAACCAGCGCCGAGGAAGAGGAGCGGCGGCTGTTTTATGTCGCTGTGACGAGGGCCAAAGACGAACTCTACATCTTATACCCGATCATCCGCCAGACAATGAATTATAGCGACATGCTCCAAGGGCCGTCGCGTTTTATTTCGGAGATTCCCAAAGGATTCTTTGATGAGTGGCGGATAAAAAGCGGGTATGTGGGGTTAGGAGGCTAACGGGTATGCCGCGGGCTCCAGTAAAACTCATTCTCGGATTGATTTTTTTTCAGACCGTGGGGGATTTTGAAGCCGTATGGGAAGAGTTTTATAAAAATTGTGATGAGAAAGTCATCGGGATGTTGGAGATTCATCCCGCGATTATGTTTCATCTCCATTTTTCAGGCAATTTGCTCGAATACCTTTTGCACCGGCATCTTGATTATATTATCCGACTAAAAAACTGATCAGGCGCGGATAATCTGAAAATGATCGAAACACTCTTTACCGGAGAGTTAAATTTTGGACTTTTATGGAAAAGCTAATAATGAATTTATTTATATGACGCCAAATAGGTAGACCGGCCCTCGTGTCAAGAATATTAATGTGACCGACACGTTCGGATTTGCAAGTAGTCATCCGGTGCGGCTATGAACCTCATGACAGAAGAACCTGAGCTGGTATGGATATTTCCTATTCAAACATCCTTATTCTGTTGAAAGCGTTTGCCAAGGAGGCAGCTTCACGATAGTGTACAAAATTGTACTCCCTCTCTTATCCCATGTCACAGGTGGGTGGGATTATAATGAGATTTAATCAGGATAGCATATGAAACTTAGAGCTTACTTACAATTGATGATTTTTGGAATGATATTATCCCTTTTTGCCGGTTGTGAAAGTACCTCCGTCAAAGAGCCTAACGCCGCAGTTTCCACAGCAGGTAAAACTAAAACGACGGTGACCACTACGACTAATATTACTCAGACCGTTACAAATTCTGCTCCCCATGAAGTTTATAACGTAGGCCAGACAACTCCTGTGACGTCGGCCAATAAAGCTTATACACCTCCACCGGCAAAATCACGCCCGAAAAAGGCGACGGATCAATCCGGGAGTAAGGCAGTAGGATTAAGAACTGCAAAACCTGGATATGTGATTAGTCCCTATGCTGTGTATGATGAGCCCATAGACGTGAGTGGTTTACCGAGTGGAACAGAGGTTAAATGCCCCTATAGCGGTAAAATATTTATTATCCCTTAACTCCTGAACAAAAAATGTATTCAGTTGATTTAAATTTTGATAATGAGGAAACAGCACGAGTTTTTCGGATTACCGCCGAGTTTGTTGTGGCCTTCCAAAAAATGTCCCAGATCGGATCGGCCGTAAGTTTTTTCGGATCCGCGAGGACAAAACCGACAAATATTTATTATAAACAGGCCGTTGAACTTTCCTACAAATTCGCCTGGAACCATATCGCTGTAGTGACCGGTGGGGGGCCGGGAATCATGGAGGCTGCCAACCGTGGGGCGGCAAATGCCAAAGGTATCTCCGTGGGATTGAATATTGAGTTACCCCATGAGCAATCTTCAAATTCTTATATTAATTTCCCGGTGAATTTCCATTATTTTTTCGTCAGGAAAATCTGTTTTGTGAAATATTCCATGGCTTTTGTGATCTTTCCGGGAGGATTCGGAACCATGGATGAGGCCTTTGAGCTTTTAACTCTTGTCCAAACAAAAAGGGTAGGACGGCGTCCGATTGTTTTATTTGGTACAAAATATTGGGGTGGTTTAGTCAAATGGATCAAAGGCCAGCTTCTTAAGGATAAATATATCACTCCAGGGGACGAGAATTTATTTGTCGTCACCGATTCTGTGGATAAAGCCTTCAAAGCGGTGATGGATTATCACTGTGACCTTAATGGTTGCGCGAAAATTAATGATGATGTTCAAGATATTAAGCTTTAAAGGGGGCGGCACCCTCATTCTCAGGGAAATGCCCCACATGGAAACTGTCTCCATGGGTATATGGGCTGGAGTAGGTTCCCGCCATGAAACAAAAGGACAGGAAGGCATATCCCACTTTCTTGAGCACATGATTTTTAAGGGGACAAAAAAACGTTCATCCCACCAGATTTCCCAAGAAGTGGAAGGAATAGGGGGATACCTGAATGCTTTCACCACCGAAGAAAATACATGTTATTATGCACGCGTCACGGGAGACCACTTTTCCCGTGTGGCAGATGTCCTCACGGATATGTACCAGTCGTCGGTATTTTCCCCTGAAGAGATTAAAAAGGAGAGGGGGGTTATTCTTGAAGAGTTATCCATGATCCAAGATCAACCTTCACAAAAAGTGCAAGAGATCCTCCAAGCCCTCCTCTGGCCTGCACATCCCCTCGGTAGTCCGATTGCGGGCACGGTTAAATCTGTCAAATCACTGAAACGCCGGGATTTAATCGGGTATTTCCATTCACGTTATAACCGCAACAACACGGTCGTCTCCCTTGCCGGAAAATTTAATGTCGATGAGGCTCAAAGCCTTTTTGGTGATTTTTTTAAAAAATTGCCAGCGGGACAAAAAGCCGGTTTTAAAAAATTTCCAAATAAGAATTATCCTCCTGCTTTCCTCTATGAAGAAAAGGAGATTGAACAGGTGAATGCCGTCTTGGGTTTCAGGGGATTGTCCCGCTCTCATCCGATGCGGTATGCCGCAAAGTTATTAAATGTTATCCTTGGGGAAAATATGAGTTCCAGGCTTTTCCAAGTGATCCGGGAGCAACACGGACTGGCTTATTCGATCGGGAGTGGCCAAAGCCTTTTTTCTGATACCGGGGCTCTGACTATTTTTGGTGGTCTTCCCTTTGACAAATATGCGAGGGCTTTAGCTTTGATTGGGCGTGAGCTTCATAGGATTAAGACGAAAAAAGTGATGTTAAAAGAGTTAAACCAAGCCAAGGATTATACCATCGGCATGATGAGCATGGGATTAGAAAGCACCACCGACCAGATGATTTGGGGGGGGGAATCATATTTAGCCTATGGTCGTGTCCAGGAATGTCCGGCAATCAAGAAGAAGCTTGAAGAAGTTTCCATCAGCGACATCCAGGAAGTCGCAAATTTACTTTTCACACCAAAGCAATGTGCTTTAGCTGTTATCGGGCCGAAATCTGCTGATAAACCGACCCTTCACAAGATTATTGATTTGAATTAATATAATAATTCTTTTTGATTGAATCAATCCCCTGACATGAACGTCATAATCCCTATGAAAAAAAACTTTTTTTTATTCACCATTATTCTTTTCTTACTCGCTCCCTATATAAAAGCCGAGGATGCCCCAGTACCACCGCCTGCGAAGATTGTGAAAATAAAATGGTACGGCCAATCCTTTGTCACATTGATTTCATCCGTCGGGATTCGTATTGCGATCGACCCCTTTGACAACAAGACAAACCGTTATCCTTTACCCGTAAATATCCCCATGGACATCGTACTCGTCAGTAATGAGGACGATGATCATAATAATACTGATTTCATCGCCGGAAATCCTATTATTTTCAGAAGCTCCACGGGTGAGGGGACAAACCGTGGTAATGGGATTATTTTTAAAGGTACTCCAGGAATTAAAGACGAGACATCCACTGCCCAAATCGGTAATAAAAGCATGATTTATACATTTTCACTCGACGGGGTGAAGTTCTGCCATCTGGGTAATCTAGGGCAAAAGAGTCTGAAGGAAAAACAGCTTCAACAAATCGGTGCAGTGGATGTATTGATCCTCCCCATCGGGGATTCAGACCGGGAGGAATTATTAGCCCAGATCAAACCGAAAATCGTCATCCCGATTCATTACAAAACCCCCTTAACTGTCGTGCCCTTGTACTCGGTAGAAGATTTTGTCAAAAATAAGCCTGTAAAAAGATTCCCGACAAATGAAATATCCATTTCTAAAAATGATTTCCCCCCCCAGATGGAAGTCTGGTTGTATGCAAATCCCCCTGAGAAAATTCCAGAACTGATTCAACCCTGATTTTTTTTAAGGGCTTCAATTCGCCTTTGTTTGAAGACATCAAGGCGTTCTTGGATCTTTTTTTCAAACCCGAGTCCGCTGGGCTTATAGAAGCTTTTTGATTCACGCATGTAATCTTGTGGAGCATATCCGTCTTGGTAGTCATGGGCGTATTTGTACCCCTTACCGTGTCCGAGTTTTTCAGCACCGGAATAATGACCATCCTTGAGGTGATCAGGGACTTCTTGGATTTTCTCCTTCCGCACTACGGATAAGGCCTCATCAATCGAAGTGATGGAGGAATTACTCTTTGGAGCTGTGGATATATAAATGACCGCTTCTGCCAGGGGAATCCGTGCCTCGGGCATTCCGACAAACTCAGTAATTTGCTGGGCTGCCGAAGCGATAAGGAGTGCTTGGGGGTCAGCCATACCGACATCTTCGGCAGCACAAATCACGATCCTCCGGGCGATAAACCGGATGTCTTCACCAGCCTCCAGCATTTTTGCGAGCCAATAAAGTGCCGCATCGGGGTCGCTGCCACGCATGCTCTTAATAAATGCCGAGATGGTATCATAGTGTTGATCACCGTCCCGGTCATAAACAGGGGATTTCCGCTGGATGGAATCTTCAAAAATGATTTGGTTGAGGACGATTTCCCCTGATGACGCAGGCTCGGTCGTACGCGCGGCAATCTCCAGAGAGTTTAATGCCTTTCGGGCATCTCCCTCACACAGGCGGGCCAGATACCGGAGGTCCTCTTCAGTTACCATTACCGGGAGGTTTTTTAATCCACGTTCATCCATTAAAGCCTTTTGCATGGCCACGAGCAGATCGTCTTCCGTCAGCGATTTAAGTTCAAAAACAAGGGAACGTGAGACTAACGGGGCATTAACGGCGAAATAGGGGTTCAGGGTGGTCGCCCCGATTAATCGAATGACCCCGCGCTCGACCTCAGGCAAAAGGAGATCCTGTTGAGCTTTATTAAAACGGTGGATCTCGTCGATAAAGACGATGGTCTGTTGTCCCGAGGTTTGTAGGCGGTTAAGTGCGACACTGAGTATCTTCCTGACTTCCGCTGTTCCAGCCTCGACCGCATTGATCGACTCAAATTTTGATTTGGTCGTGGAAGCAATGACATGGGCCAAGGATGTTTTGCCCGTACCCGGAGGCCCGAAAATAATTACGGAATTTATACGGTCAGCCTGGATCGAGCGCCGGAGTAACTTGCCCGGGCCCACAATGTGGGATTGGCCAATATATTCGTCCAATGAACGCGGCCTCATCCTTGTCGCCAGGGGTGCGGCCCCGTTCATGGGATCATGGGCAGGAGTATCCTTGGACTGGAAGAGTTCCTCGCTCATGAAGTCAACCGTGGGAGGGGGGGGTGATTAACTCCGTCCACTTTTTTCACGCTCTTTGGATATCTGGACTTTATGGCGTTTGTTTTGTTTGAGTTTAGTTTTACGTTTCCGTAGCTGCTGTAAAATAATATCTGAGACCTTGTCGATGGCTTTATAAAGATCGTCTTCGCGGTCCTCTGCGTGGATGTCAGGTCCGGGAAGGCTTAAATGGACCTTCACGACAAAACGTTTCTTCGGATTACTTTTTTCATCGTCCCAGAGAACGACATGGGCTGCGATCAGGTCAGTTTCGACATCCTCGGCATGACCGATTTTTTCAGCCACAAACGAGTGGATTGCAGAAGTGAGTTTTATGTGTCTAGGCGTAATATGAATGTGCATATCATTAATTTAATCTTTACTGGATTACATTCAACTGAATTAAGAAAAAATGTTCATTAATTCACGATATTAACCGGTGTGCCTTGGAGGAAACTGCTGATATTATGCGCCGTTATTTCGAGCAATTTGCGCCTCGCTTCAGTTGTGGCCCATGAAATATGAGGGGTGATAATACAATTTGGTGCTTTTAAAAGGGGGTTAGCCGCGATCGGGGGTTCGGTCCCGAGGACATCAACGGCGGCTGCAGCAATTTGCCCGGTCGAAAGGGCATGTGCCAAAGCACTCTCATCAATCAGGGGGCCACGTGAATTATTAATGATCCTACAGGACTTTTTCATATAGGAAATCGTTTCTGTATTAATCAACGAACGTGTTTGTGGGGTGAGGGGACAATGAAGGGTAATAAAATCAGCCGCTTGAAATGCTTCTTTGAGCGGGAGCTCGCGATAGGGGCAATCCTTTTTTGGTTCTCGTCCCGAGGTGAGGGCGACGATAATTTCCATTCCCATGGCTTGGGCGATTTTTGCGACCCGGCCTCCGATGGCACCTAGCCCGACGATGCAGAGTGTCTTACCCTCAAGTTCGATCAAGGGACTTTCCCAGAATGAATAATAAGGGCAACTGGCCCATTTTCCTTCATGCACCAAACGGTCATGGAGTCCGATCGATTGGGCTAATTCAAGCAATAATGCGATGGCAGTTTGTGAGGTCGATGCACTACTGTAAAATGGGACATTCGACACAGGAATCCCTTTTTGCCTTGCAGCCACCGGGTCGACACAATCATAACCTGTGCCCAAGACACTGATATATTTCAGGTGAGTAGCAGCCGCCATATGCTCAGCCCTGATGCGGACCTTGTTTGTCAGCACGATTTCCGCATTCTGGATGCGTTCAATGACTTGTGAAGGCATAGTCTGATCGTGGCGTGTCAAATTAACGAGGCCGGCAATCCCGTCCCAAGCGACATCACCTTTATCCAAGGGATAGGAATCGAGTACAACGGCAAGCGGTTTCAGACTCTGGGACATAATAAAAACTCCATTCTTTTTTTAAAAAAGTGAACAAACAAAAGTTTAAGCCTTCCAAACCCTTTTGAAAAGCAATACCTCCCGGAAAATCGCACAAAGGGAGGTTGCAAACAAGGGGGTATCCTCTTTAAAAGAGGGTTATTCAAATATTCTAAAATCATGGCTCCCATTATCATTTATCATAACCCCCGATGCAGTAAAAGCCGTGAGGCCCTAAAAATCCTGGAAGAAAAGCAAATTGCTTTTGAAGTGAGGGAATACCTCAAGGAGCCACCCTCCGTAGATGAAATCAGGGGTTTATTAAAAAAACTCAAGTTACCGATCAAAGACATCATCCGGACCGGGGAGGATGAATATACCAAACACGATTTAGATCAAGCCAGTGATGATGATTTGATCGGGGCAATAGCGGAATATCCTATCCTCCTCCAGCGCCCTATTGTCGTCCATGGCCAGAAAGCCGTGATTGGGCGTCCGGCCTCACAGATCGACTTGATCCTTTAGGGGAAATGCCCAATGGCTTTAAATCCCTCGAAGCCCCACCATTTTTGTGTGAAGTCCTGAATCCCTCGGGCGTGTTATCTTTCTGCTTTGCGCTTTTGGACGGAGTTGTCTATATCATCTCACATGGGAAGACAATGGTTACATGCGAAACGGGCGGTTGCCTCACTGAAAAAATCACAGGCAACGATGAAATTTGTACGGGAAATCATGATTGCTGCGAAGCTTGGCGGCTCCGATCCGGACACGAATCCCCGGTTAACCGCAGCGATGGAGAAAGCCCGCAGGGAAAGTGTCACTAGGGATGCCATAGAACGCGCCATTAAAAAAGGTGCCGGCACCGGTGAAGAAAAACTCACCCTGGAGCACATTGTTTTCGAGGGGTACGCCCCACACAAGGTTCCAGTCATTGTCGAGGCCCTCACCGATAACCATAATCGTACAGCCCCAGAAATCAGGGTTCTTTTCCGTGATGGTCTACTCGGGATCAGCGGGAGTAATAAATTCCTCTTTGACCATGTCGGCCTAGTCGAGGCTCACTGCCCTGATCCAGCTACCGATATCGAGTCAGCCGCTATCGAAGCAGGTGCCAACGATTTCCAAACCATCGGACATGCGCAGAATAATGATATTCCTGAAGGTGTCTGCGGGGCGCGATTCATCACGGAAAGAGCCGAGATTCACAATACATCCCAGTGGCTAGCCAAAAACGGGTGGACTGTGGTGACCAGTGAAATGGGGTACCTCCCGAAGAATTTCCCGACAATCACTGAGGAACAACTTGCCGAAGTCGGTGAATTCCTCCAGGCCCTCGACGACCACGATGACGTCCACCGTGTCTGGGCAGCGATTAAGTAGGGGGTTAGGAGGCAGTTCTCAGTGCGGAAGTTGCTCCTAATATATATCCACAGATACAGTCTTCTAACCTAGCACTTCGCACATAGTACCTATCGTCTTACCGCTGGAAAAAGTTTAGGGCTGACTGATTATGCTGGTCGAACGTCACTCTTCCTCACATTCTTTCTGGATTACTTCGAGATGCTCCCAGCGTGCATAGGCTTCTTTGATTTTTTTGTCCAATGCCGCAATTTGCCCTTCCAGAATAGGAATGAGCTGGGGTTCATTCTTATAGGTTTCAGGGGCACCGAGTTTTTGATTTAGGACCATATGCTCTTTTTCCAGCTTTTCGACCACGACGGGCATTTCTTCGAGTTCGCGACGTTCCCGGTTAAGGAATTTCCGGGGTTTATCTTTTTTTGATTTTGATTTAGGGGCTGAAAAGGCTTTTAGCGCCTCTGCTTCTGTCGGGAGCTTTGGTCTTTGTCTGAGGTAATCCTCGTAACCGCCATTATATTCTCCGACCTGTCCGTCACCTTCAAAAACAAGTGTATTGGTCACGACCTCATCGAGAAAGGATCGGTCATGGCTGACCAAGAGCAGGGTGCCTTCGTACGACACGAGCAGGTCCTCAAGCAGTTCGAGAGTCTCCGCATCGAGATCATTAGTCGGTTCATCCAAGATCATGAGGTTGGCAGGGTTCAGAAAAAGCTTGGCCAGAAGGAGACGGTTGCGTTCACCCCCGGAAAGCATTCCTGCGGACATGCGTACTTTTTCCGGGTCAAAGAGGAAATCTTTGAGATAACTATTAATATGTTTATTGCGCCCTTGGAATGTCACCATTTCAGAGTGGCCGGCGACATTTTCGGCTAGGGTTTTACTCTCGTCGATTTGGGCACGCATCTGGTCGAAATAAACGACCTGGAGGTTTGTCCCGTGTTTGACTGTTCCTATCTGTGGGTCGATTTCTTTGAGGAGAAGCTTGAGAAGGGTCGTCTTGCCCGTGCCATTGGCACCGATGATCCCGATTTTATCCCCGCGCCAGATGGTGGTTGTTAATGTGGAGATAATGGCGGACTCACCGTAGTTGAATGATACATTGACCATATCAATGACTTTTTGCCCGGAGAGATCGGATTTCTGGAGCTCCACCCTCGCTTTACCGTCGCGCTCCCGGCGTTGGGTGCGTTCATTCCTCATTTTCATGAGGGCTTGCACACGGCCTTCGTTGCGGGTACGGCGGGCCTTGACCCCTTGCCGGAGCCAGACTTCCTCTTGGGCGAGTTTCTTATCGAAGCTGGCCCATTGTTTTTCCTCAGCCTCGAGCCAGGCCGCCTTGCGTTCGAGGTAAGTATGGTAATCACAGGCCCAGCTCGTCAGGTGCCCCCGGTCCAGCTCGATGATCCGGGTCGCTGTCTTTTGCAGAAATGTACGGTCGTGAGTGACAAAAGAGAGGGTAATCTTCTTTTCTACGAGGAATTTTTCCAGCCAGATGATCGATTCGATATCCAGATGGTTAGTCGGTTCATCGAGCAAGAGTAGGTCGGGTTCATCCACCAGCGCACGCGCTAATAACGCCCGGCGTTTGAGCCCCCCCGAAAGACTTTCGAAATGGGTGTCATCAGTTATATTCGTCAGGCGCATGATATTCTCGACCTTGAGATCAATGCTCCAGTCCTCTTCATGTGTATCCGGGCGCATGCCTGAACGGATCACATCGGAGACAGGGCCTGTGAGGTCATCGGGGATTTTCTGGTCTAGACGCGTGATAAATGTCTTTGCTGAAAGGACGATTTCCCCGCCATTGGGTTTTTCCTCACCGGTAATCAACCGCATAAGGCTCGTTTTTCCCGTACCGTTACTCCCGATCAGACAGACCCTTTCGCGGTCATCGATTTGGAGGTCCGCTTCATCCAAGAGGGGGATTGAACCGTAACGGAGTGTGACTTGTTTTAATTGGATCAAGGGCATAAAGTCCACGGACTCTAGCGGAAGCAGCCCGCCTGTGAAGCTGCTTTTTTGTGATTTCCACTTTTCGAGACAGATAATGGGGTATAAAAAATAGGATTGTTTTTCCTGCCGGTGCAGGATTATCTCCCGTGTAATGAATAACCGGTGGCTGAAACTCAGGAAATATCTCCAGACCGAAATGGGGCTTTTCCCGGTAGCCCCCCCGCCAGCAGTGCAAAAACCACCCTCCGATCAAATCGTCATTAATGGACACACGGTCACTATCCTCTTTGTCCCCAATCCGAAAGCGCGGAATTATATCATGCGTTTCAGGGATAATGGGGTGCTGCGCGTGACCGTACCCCGTATGGGGTCCATGCGGCAAGCCCGCGCTTTTGTGTCGAAAAATAGAGATTGGATCACGAAACACTATGATAAAGTTGTTTTATCTCCAAAACCGCAGAAAACGTGGGAAAATGGTTCGATCCTCCTTTTCCGGGGTGAACCCACTCCCTTACACGTAACCCGTGATGAATCCGGCCATCCCGTGCTGGCATTTGCTCAATACCAGATCAAATTGCGCGGGGACAGTGAACACGGCGATTTCCGCCCAGTCATCGAAAGTTATCTCAAACAAATTGCTGCAAAGGAATTACCCGCGCAACTTGCGCAGTTAGCCCACACCCTCGGCGTACAATTTTCGCGGGTCACGATCAGGGCCCAACGCACCCGCTGGGGATCATGCTCTACCCGTAAAACCATTTCGCTTAACTGGAGGCTGATCCATACCCCTCCATTCGTCCAAGAATACATCCTGATCCATGAGCTCATGCACCTACGGGAGATGAATCACTCCCGCCGCTTCTGGCAACAAGTCGAGACGGCTTGTCCTGATTACCGCAAAGCCGAAAAATGGCTGAATGACAATAAAGTCTTAGGTACCTTTGAGTAGGGGAAACCCACCGGCGGGCGGGGGGAGTCTTATGATCCAGCCTATTGACTTTGCTGGGGCGATTTGCGAAAGTCAGACCACTGCTTCACACAGCATCGGGCTGTGGCTCAGCTTGGTAGAGCGCCTCGTTCGGGACGAGGAGGCCGTGGGTTCAAATCCCACCAGCCCGACCAGATTTTTAGGTTCTGAAGGAGTGGGGGGGGGTACTTCACCTTCCCGCGTTCTCCCGCCTTTCAATTGACCGTCTGAGGGAGACAATTAATCTAAAGTTCTATAATGTCCGTCCCTTCGGATCCAAGGCGCGAGCGACGTCGCGACTCCTGCGGGGGCATTTCGATCAACCGACGAAGCCCGCTCTCCGCCCCCCACATCAGCAGGATGTGTGACGGAGCGATTCATCGGCGTTTGACGGAGGGTTGTCGTCTGGGGCCAGGACTGGACCGCTGAATTGTGCGGAGTAGAGAGACGTTGACAAATCAGAATCTCACCAATCCAAAGAGCTTTGCTCCCCGCTGCAATCCTTAAATCACCATTGATTACTCAAAAAAAGAATAATCTCAAATCTCAGCATGACCCCTATCCTCAAATCTCAGCATGACCCCTATCCTCAAATCTCAGCATGACCCCTATCCTGACCCCTATCCCCGAATGGATCATAATCCCTGACCCCGCGCAAATTGCCCGTGCTGCTGGTGTAAGGCAGAGCAGAGTTTAACCGCAGATTAGCGTAGATTATCACAGGATCTTTTTCTACCACGAAGCTCCCGAAAGACACGAAGATTTTTAAAATCCTCTTCGTTTTTAACTGCCACTTTGTGTCTTGTAACTTTTCTCAGTTCACCCGGACTATGGTGTGCCTTTGTAAATAAGGCCCTGACTTTTCCCACCTCCCTTTGACCGTTAGCAAAGGCCTAAGCACTCGAACTCCACTGGAACGAGCATGCATCGGTTTATCTCGAATTTACGCCACTTCTTGATGAGAAAATTTGGACACCGATATTTGAGGCCGCAGGCCTCCGATTGTCTTCCATCCGGGCGAGACACCGACTCTTTTTGAAAGTTTATTCCCGACTTGGCATGCTGATATATGGCTCGCTATTGTTTGCATCATTTACAGTTCCTTAACCATAGACCTCATCGACAATATTGCGGGCGAGGGCGACCCAACGTCCGATACGGTCGGGTTCCCCGTTGAGTGTGTGGAGGTCTTTCATGGTGAGTTCGACGGCTAAGCCTTTGCTTGGGATGAGGAAGTCGCGCAGATTTTGGGCGATGACTTTTTCATCCCAGTTTGCACTGATAAAGGAGGGGTTTGGTTTGGCACTGAAGATATAATCTTTCCCGAGTTGTTGAGCCATAATATCCGGTTTAGCCCATGGAGAAACAGAAATACGGCGGAGGTTGGGGATTTGTTTGATTATCCGGACTCTTTTATCTAGACCTTCACAGCAACCGTAGGAAGAGAGGCCAAATCGGCTGATCACCGGGAGTTGATAGGGGAAAATAAACTCTTCAAACATATCGGGGGCTACGCCCACGGTTTCTTGGGATTCACTGAGCCCCCAAAGGTCTTTGATCCTGACTTTATCGCCATCATGCCAGTCTTTTTGTGGGAGCAGATCCGTATATCCGACGCCCCCGGAGCCGACGAAGCTTTCATCATTATTCAGTGTTAAGAGTCCATTTGATTCGAGCCATTGTTGGATCCTGATATGGTCATCACGTAAAAAGGCCATGAGTTGGTGTAATTCATCAGGGGTATCATACATCGATAACATCAATGGCTCCAGCCCGATCAAATCAATAGCGACAATGGTCAATCCTTGTGTCCACCAGTAATCCGAACGTAACTTGATCGGAGCGACCCCGCCATAAATGCTTTCCATGAGGAGGCGCATGGATCCTGTGGCATCACGGTCATAGGTGAGCTCGCGGAATTTGAGTTTGCCGAGGTCTTTGGTTAAATCCTTAATGGGTGCATCCCAGACTTCACTGCCGTGACCAGCACCGTCATCACCCTTACGTTTGATGACCTCGACACCAAAATCGCTTTGATGAACGACACTGCCATAGGTAACTCGGGGGGCGAGCAAGTAATCATCCTTGGCCCGTTCCACATGGCAAATCTGGTCGAGTAGCCCTCGTTCTTGTTGTTTTGCCCATTCACCTTCACAGTGGATGTCTCTGGGGGTAATGGCCAATCCGGCTTCGATAACAATCATGGGACGCTCGGGCTCGAGGCGATTGAACTTATTCCAAAGCCGCCGGAGCTCATCCATATGAGGTGTCGTGGCCAACTCCATGACCCTGCCAGCGAGTCGACGGAGGCGTTCCCGGTCTTTTGTCGAAACTTCGGGAGTATTAGTCTGAGACATGCGTATCATTTTGGGTTTACCCATCCTAAAAGGAAAGCCTGCATCAAATCCAGTATGGGCTCATTCTGGATTATTTTGATCTTAATGGGCGGAATACTCTGGGTATTATTTTTCCAAGATTGTTTTACGTAAAATTTCCTTAGTTAAAACCTCTGGCAAAATGACCGGTTGGGATAGACCGGGGGGGTAATAGAGATAGAGAGGAACCCCTGATCGCCCGAATTCCTTGAGTGTAGCTGTAATTTGGGGGTTATAACTCGTCCAATCAGCAATAAGGAAAAGGACGTCTTTATCTTTAAATAAATCTTGAATTTCTTCGGTCTTTAAAACAGCCCGTTCATTTACCTTACAAGACAGGCACCAATCCGCCGTGAAATCCACAAAGACAGCTTGTCCGTTTTTGAGTGCTTCTTGGACCCTTTGGGGGCTCCACTTGAGTGATGATGAGACAGTATTTTCTCCTGGCTTTTCAGGATTCGTTTTTAATGCGGGAATAACCAATGTCAAAAATCCAACCAAGGTAATGAGTAAGGCGATTAAAAATCCTGATTGTTTCCCTGTGACTTGAAATTTCCCATAAATCCAAAATCCAAAGGAGACTACGAGAAGGAAAAAGAGAACGAGTGTCGTCGCATCGCGCCCTTGTTGTGCATTAAATACCCAGATAAGCCAAATAGCAGTCGCCAGCATTGGAAATCCGAGGAATTGTTTGGCGGTATTCATCCACGCACCGGGTTTGGGGAGGAATTTGAGGAGTGAGGGGAATGCGGAGAGGATGACATAGGGGGTGGCCAAACCGAGGCCAATCGCCGTAAAAATCAGGATAATGACCCAAGCTGGTTGGACAAAAGCGAATCCCAGTGCAGCCCCCATGAATGGTGCGGTACAAGGTGTGGCTAAAACCACAGCCAAGACCCCGTTAAAGAAAGCCCCAGAAACGCCGCTTTTTTGGGCAAGCTGCATCGTACTAGCGGTAGGAAAAAATAGGACCTCAAAAACACCAAATAAATTCAGCGTGATTAATAGGCAAAGCGTGATCATGGCTAATACATAAGCAGGACTTTGGAACTGGAATCCCCATCCGATTTGATGGCCTGCAAATTGTACAGCCAGTGTTGCAGCAGTAAGGCCCCACATGGAGATCAGTATTCCAAGAGCGAACCAGAGACCTAGTTTGAATGTTTGCCCCTTAGAATCTTGTGAATGCTGGACAAAACTGATTATTTTCAGGGAAATGACAGGTAATACACAAGGCATGATATTGAGGATGATCCCACCAGCAAAGGCGAGTAGGAACATAAATGCAATTTGTATGGGGTAGGGGAGACTCTGATTTGAATCAGCGGATTGAGGTAAATGATCTTGATCAATGGCTGCCGATGTGAAAACTAATGGTAAATCAATGGCATAGGCGTATTTGGTGATTTTTCCTTTTGAATCCTTTATATCGATGCCAAGAATCCCTTTTAAGTCCAAAGATGCAACGTTCTGATGAGGAGTAATCGGTATTGCGACGACCATCATAGGTGAGTATTGCGCATCTTCCTTCACGATGATTTCAGCATTTTGCGGGCCGTTATTTTCAGTGAAGGGGAAGAATTTTATTTTTTCAAAACTACCGTTATTATGTTCTAAATCGAAGGGAATAACCACCAGAGCATCATAATGTCCGTCGGGTAACTTGAGCAATTTGCCGAGCTTTGCCCCATCCTTCGGTTTTTCTCCATATTGCTGAAACAACACCGCATCTTTGGTGGATAATGGATGTCCTGAAACTTTAAGGGAAATGGAAAGTAGGGCTCCTCCTGGAATACAGGTTTCGTTACAAACGAGCCATTCGGTTTTAGCTTTTATCTCGATTCTTTCACCGGGCTTAGCAGTATCGGGAATTTTCACCCGGGACATAAGGATCGTTTCTTTCCCATAACCAAACCCAACAATTCCCCCATAAATAAACCATGAAGGAATCGGATAGAGAGTGGGGGAGAAAGTGACTCCAGCGGTCGATGAAGACCATTGGATATCCGTAGGAATCCCGCTTTCCCCGGGATTTGACCAATATATATGCCAATGGTCTCTGATATTGAATTTCACGCCAACGAGGAACTCTTGGCCGGGGGAAACAGTCTCAAACTCCGAGAGAAGATTCTCCTGAACCAATTCCGCTGAAGTCGGCGCTTTCGAGGCTGGAGCAAATTGTGTAAATGAAAAAAGTAAGATAGCAGAGATGCTTAAACAACGAATAAAACTTTTCGATAGAGACAGAATCATAGCTCCAAATTATACACCATTTAAGGAAAAACCACTCAAAAACATTACCATGATTTTCCGGCTGTACTAAACCAATCAGTGATTCCCCTGTTTTACCCCCAAGGATTTAGCATGGGTATCTTAGGTGAATTTTATAGCTCCTACCTGAGTAAAATGGTGAATTAAAACGAGGAAAGATAAAATGAATAGACTCAGCAAATCTGTCCGCGTTTTCCCGCCACACCATGGGCGATCGGGTTTTCGCCAATCCATCGTTCATCAATAGGCTCTGAAGCAAGTTGATAACGGGTATCCGAAGACAGGCGTATCTTTTCCGTTTGATTATCGAGCGAAGAATGGATCATACGCATGCCAAAACTAAGAAAATCACCCACTTTGAAATCAGCGCTAAGCCAACGCCCCCCGATTTTATTTTGTAGCCTTGCAGCACTATTACTCAAGGCGCCGCTAAAAGTAAATTGCGGCCAACTTTTTTTACCGGACTCGATATCTTTAGCATCACTGAAATTCGTACAGTATGTATCTACATCACGATCCAAGTAACGTTTGATCATGGGAGATTTCTTATGAGAGTCTTCAAGGACCATAATTGTTCCCATCTCCATCGGGGTATCGCCATACGGCACCCATGCTGTGAATAAATTGCTTGTTCCGCGTCCCATATAAACGATATCACAATGAGGATTGATTCCAGGCAATCCGCCTGAAACAGCCCTTAACCAACGAAAATCAAAATGTCTCACTTCTCCCCCAAGTAACCGTTGGTAAAAGGCCATCATCGTCTGACCAAAAACGACGTTTTTAAGAGCAACACTGCCCATGGCATATTCAGGAGCAAAACCGATTTTTTTCTCTGGATGAGAGATTCCCTCCATCAACGGAAAATCGGGATGCACAAAACCGTCCTTGGCCATTTTCTCCAAAAGTTCACGACGTGCCTCAATAACATCATCGTGGTTTAAAACACCTTTGAAGTAGAGATAACCATCTTCTGACATGCGCTGACGTATCTCTAAAGGATTACTAAAAATATCTGATGAATCTCTTAAAGAACCAAAATGCTCGGGAGAAGCATTGATGATTTCCCCATGGTTCTTTTGTGTTAAAATAGATGTATTCATCGATAAATATTATCTTGTTTACTTGAAAAATGAATGGCTTGTTTGGTATTCTATATGTATAAAATGGTATTATAATGAATAGTATGAATTTTCATGAGCGACTCCTGAATCATCATAATACAAAGCTTGGAAGCATATCCATGAGTGGTTACATCCCCAAAGCCACGGGTATAAGTAAGAAAAAAATGCGTCTTTTGGGAAAATATGCCGTTGTCTATATTTTAAAAGGAAAGGGGAGGTTTGGAGATAATCTCAGTCATGATATTAGTTTTAAAGAAGGAAGTCTCCTTTATCTTTTTCCAAAAGTCTCACATTTTTATGAACCGATCGATGAAGAGTCTTGGGAGGAGATCCATTTCATATTTTCCGGTCCCCAATTCGACTTCCTAGAAAAACGAGGAATCCTTGATCCTCAAAATCCCGTTCGACAGCTTGAACCGATTTCATACTGGCGTAATCGATTCTTTGAATTAATCGGAAACCCGAAATGTTCAAATGAACGTCAAGGCCTAGGTGAGGTGCTCAAACTATCTGGAATACTTTCTGAAATTGATTGTTTAGAGGGTTATCAAAATCATGAGCTTACTGAAGATGCTGTATGGTTAGATCGTGCAAAAAGCCTCATAATAAATTATCAACAAGTTGATATTGATTATAATAGTATATCCCGCCGGATGAATCTCTCATATGAGACATTCAGAAAACGATTTACTGGACTGGCAGGGTTATCTCCTGGCCGCTACCATGTGCGTATACTCATGGAAAAGGCAGTATCCCTGATCATTCATGATCGTTTAAGCAATAAGGCTATCGCGGATGAACTTGGTTTTTGTGATGAATTCCACTTTTCCAAACGTTTTCGTTCTGTTATGGGAATGAGCCCGCGTGCTTATCGACTTTACTTGCCGACACCATGAGTTTTTATCTATCCTTGACTGAAATCAAAAATTTAACCTATGGATTCTAGCCAAATCATCATTATCATAGCGGGATTTGCTGCCGGGCTGATGAATTCGGTAGCGGGTGGGGGAACCATTCTTACTTATCCGGCTCTTCTTGCTGCTGGATTGACGCCGATCGAGGCGAACGCCACGAGCACAGTGGCCTTGTTGGCAGGGATCCTTAGTAGCATCGGGGGGTACCGGAAAAGGATTGGAACTGTCACTTTATGGCTGAAGACTTTTATTCCGGTCAGTGTGATCGGAGGATTATTTGGCGCGGTTCTCCTCTTGCAGACGCCCGAGAAGACTTTTGGGATTTTGGCACCATTTTTGATCATGGGTGCAACGGTACTTTTTGGGTTCCAAGGACTCCTTCAAAAGATATTTAATCCGACAAAGTGTGCCCCGAAAAATTTGGAGGAATCAAAAAAATGGTGGATCATCTCAATCGGGATCCAACTCTTGGTGTCTATTTATGGGGGATATTTTGGGGCCGGTATCGGGATTATGATGTTAGCATCTCTGAGTATACTGGGATTTCAGGACATCCATGAGATGAATACAGTTAAAACCATCCTCGCATTTGCTATTAATGTCATCGCAGCAGTGTATTTTATTCTCTTTGCGCCAATTGCCTGGATGAATGTCATCTTATTAGCTTGTGGAGCTTTTACAGGTGGTTATCTAGGGGCGGTTATCGCCCAAAGTGTCAATCAAAAGTTTGTCCGCTTGTTTGTCGTTTTGATTGGCTGTATTATCACTCTGAATCTCTTTTATAAACAATTCTTTACCCCATAAATAACACGATCCATATGAAATTTTATTCATCACACACTGACCGGTTACTGATTAAGTATCAGCTTGGCGATTTACTGGATAAAGTAATTGTTACTGATTTTCAATGGGAAGCCAAAGATAGAATTACCAAGAGCAAAATATCAGAAATAATTGGTGTAGAGACTGATATGGTAACTAATTACTCATTAATAGTAAAATCTCTTCTTTTTTATCTATATGACTGTAATAAGTTCGCAAGAGACTTGATTACAGGTATTTCTGATTCTTATTCATGGTATATCCAGTCCATGTGTTACCGCCGCGAAGGTGAATTTTCCCTTGCCCGAAAATTCCAAGATCGGGTCGATCAGCTTGGCTTTTATGCTGATCTCCATAAGAAAGTGTCTCTCCGTTATGATCTCTATGCCCGTCAGCCAATGTGGGATCCCTATCTCCTGATTAAAGAAATGGAAATGTATAAATTTGGGGAGAGGGAACTCGAACCACAACTCAAAGAAATTCTAAGGCTGGAATGGGAAATCATTTTTGATACATGCTGGGATAAGGCACAAGCTGAGATATCGGAGGCAATTAAAAAAACTGATAAAACCCTGTAATAATCGGTATTTCGACGCATATTAATATATGCACAATTTATATATAGCAAAGTACATAAAACGCCTGAAACTCCCCTATACGAAGATAAATCATGTGTACATCATACGACTGAGGAAATTCTATTGGCTCCTAACAAATTCCCTGCTTTTTAGCCAGTTCGCATAGTTTTTGGTCGAGGATGCGGATGCGGCGGCTGAGATCGCGGGCGAGATTCATCATGATGACGGTGAAAATATGATGGTTATCGCGGAGTATATGGAGGAGATCTTTATTGGATAGGCTGACAGTTCGACATGGAGTAAGGGTTTTGATGGTGGCGGAACGGGATTGAGTGTCAATGAGCTCCATTTCACCAAAAGTGGCCCCTTCGGGGAGTTTGGCGACTTCAATGAGGTCATTAAGACCTTCGAGCTGCTTGAGGACTTGCACTTCTCCAGTAAGTAAGCAATAAACCCGGTCCCCGATTTCCCCTTCCCTGATAATCTTTTCCCCCTTCAGGAAGGACTCTTCTTTCAAATACCCCGTCATAAACTTTAATTCCTCATCTGAGAGCCCTCCGAATAGCGGATAGTTTTCCAGATGCTCAATGAGGGGTGTAAACATGATACTATTTTTGCCTTTAGGTACAGGATCAAATGGATATCTTACGTTTCTTCTGATCAGGGTTTTGCCGAAAAATAACAAAGACATTACCCACGAGTGTCACGAGATGGGCCTCCATGGCTTGGGCGATTTTTGGGGCGAGTGTTTTCCTCTCATCCTTGAATTGGATGAATTTTCCTTTCACGAGTTCCCTCTGATCCAGCATCCGGTCCAGTTCCCCATAAAAATCTTCGGATAACCCGTTTTTACCAACCATAATCGTCGGGTCAATCGTCTGGGCTTTTGAACGCAATTTGCGTAATTGGATTTGAGTGAGGGAGTTTTCGGGCATAGGGTATTTTTTCTTTGGGGCGAGCTTGTGAATACAGTGTTTATTGTTTGGATTGGGCCTTCGTAATATCGTATCCCTTAGCCTGACACTTGGCCTCGAGTTGTTTGGCTTCTTTAGCCATATTAAATTTATAAAATCCTTTTAACATAAAGAGTGATGTATCTTCACGGGAGAGGATCTGATCTCCCGTGATTCCTGCAATCGCTTGATTAAAGAGGTCTTTGTCGTTTTTATTTTCGATGGCGTTTGCCATTAGGACATTAACGACTTCGATGTTTTTGGTTTTATTCGCTAGCATATCCGACTGAATGGCATCAAGTTCATCAAGTCTTTGAGTGGAAAGGAGAGCGACAGAAAGGGCAGCGAGGGAATCCGCATCTTTGAGTTTCCATCCTAATTTATAATAACCGATGGCCTCACTAGTGCTTCCCATCATGAGATAAACATTTCCTAAACCACGGTAGGCACGGGGATTATCCGTATTTTTCTCGAGGTATTTAAGGAATGTATCACGGGACTCAGGGAGTTTTTTCTGGCTGGCGTAACTGATTGCCGTCGCGAGTAATTTGCTGCCAGTGAATGATTGTGGGTTTTTCTCGTATTGAGTCGTCAGCTCCACGCGCATTTCAGGAGTCTTAAGTAAATTATCCACGGGATCAACGGCGGGAGCATTAACCGGTGGCATTTGTGCATGGGTCACACTGGAAAGAGTCAGAGCGGCGCAGGCGATGACACCAGCGACTAAAAAGTTTCTATTGATTAATCTCATATATTGATGCAAAAAATCATAGCGTGATAAAACTCGGAGTCAATATCGACCATGTGGCCACCATTAGACAGGCCCGTTACAGTAAAATCCCGCATACAAAGCCTTATGTTGAACCCGACGTCGTTCAGGCCGCCCTCGCCGCCATCCAGGGAGGAGCTGACGGTATCACCATTCATCTCCGTGAGGACCGCCGCCACATTGCAGATCATGATGTTTACGATATCCGGAAAGAAGTCGATACCCGCCTGAATTTAGAAATGGCCCATTGGCCAGAGATTGTCGATCTGGCCTTGGAGATCAGGCCCGACAGCGTCTGTCTGGTGCCAGAGAAACGCCAAGAAGTGACCACGGAAGGCGGACTAAATCTTTTAGCTCTTAATGACGATTTTGCCAATATGGTCAGTACTTTCCGTAAAAACAACATTCAAGTCAGCCTCTTTATCGATGCTGAACCCGCACAAATTGCCCGGTCTGCGGAACTCCATGCGGACATGGTGGAATTCCACACTGGCCAATATGCGACCGCTGAAGCCCCTGAGCAAATTGCCCGCGAACTGGACAAATTGCGGGAGGCAGCGGAATTCGCCCATTCACGAGGTCTCATTGTCAATGCAGGGCACGGGATCAATTATCGAAATATTACTCCCCTACTCACATTACCCCATTTAAATGAGTTCAATATCGGCCACACGATTATTTCCCGTGCCCTTATCGTCGGGATGAAACAAGCTGTGAGAGAATTAAAAGATTTAATCAAAAATTAAGCACTTGCAGGATGCCTTGCTTCAGCGTATCAAATTGCCTCCCTATGGGTTGTGAATATATTAGAAATTTCTGTATTGTGGCGCATATCGACCACGGAAAGACCACTCTTTCCGACCGTTTGCTTGAGATGACCAATACCATCACCAAACGTGAGTCGCAGGACCAACACCTTGACTCGATGGATTTGGAGCGAGAACGCGGGATTACAATCAAAGCCCACCCCGTGACTATGTTCTATAAGGCAAAGGACGGCCATGAATACCGTCTCAACCTGGTGGATACCCCGGGGCATGTGGACTTTGCCTATGAGGTCTCCCGCAGTCTTGCATCATGTGAAGGCGCATTACTCCTTGTCGACGCAGCCCAAGGGGTCGAGGCACAGACAGTGGCCAATGCCCATCTGGCCATGAAACAGAATCTTAAAATCATCCCCGTCATTAATAAAATCGACCTTCCCAATGCCGACTTAGACATGGTGAAAAAACAGTTGGAAGACATTTTAGCTATTCCTGCCGATGACGCTGTTTTGGCCAGTGCAAAAAACGGAATCGGGATCGAGGATATCCTCGAGGCTGTGATTAAACGGATCCCCCCACCCAAAGATTGGGATCGTCCGGACATGCGCGCCCTTGTTTTCGACTCCATTTTCGATACTTACCGCGGGGGGGTTGTTTATACCCGTGTATTTTCCGGAGAAATCAAAGCGGGTATGAATATCATGCTCCTGAGTGAAGGCCGTAAGTACGAAGTAAAAGAAGTCGGTATTTTCATGCCGAAAATGAAAAAGACAGATGTTCTGTCAGCCGGATATTCAGGATACATCATTCCAAATATTAAAAGTGCCCGGGAAATTAATATCGGGGATACCATCACCGATGCTTATACACCTACGACCGACCCATTACCGGGATTCCAGAAAATCCATCCGATGGTTTTTAGCGGCATCTACCCGATCAATACCGCGGACTTTGAGCAACTTAAATCCTCCATGGAGAAACTTTCGATCAATGACTCCTCATTTGTCTTCCAGCCGGAGAACTCCATCGCTCTCGGGTTTGGATTCCGATGCGGATTTCTCGGTCTCTTGCACATGGAGATTATTCAGGAACGCCTCCGCCGGGAATACAACATGGACATCATTTCGACCTACCCCAGTGTTGTTTACAAGGTAATCAGGACAAATGGTACAGACATCGTAGTCGATAACCCCGCACAAATGCCAGACCCGTCGGTAATTGAAGAGATTCAAGAGCCGTATGTGAAAGCCTATATCATGTGCCCAAATGAAAATATCGGGGATATGATGCAGCTCGTCATGGAAAAACGTGGTGATATCAAACACACCGAATCCATTGATTCTCGCCGTGTGATGATGAATTGTGATATGCCATTGAATGAAATCCTGGTTGATTTCCATGACAAAATCAAAAGTATGACACGGGGTTATGGTTCGATGGATTACGAACATGATGAATACCGCACTTCCGACCTGGTGAAGATGGATATGCTCATCAATGGTGAGCCCATGGACGCATTCTCTTGTATCGTCCACCGTTCTAAAGCTGAGTTTCGGGGACGTGCATTAGCTTCAAAACTTAAAGAAGTCATCCCTACCCAAATGTTCACTGTCCCGATCCAGGCTGCCATTGGTGGGAAAATCATCGCACGTGAAACCATTGCTGCCTTGAGGAAGAATGTAACGGCAAAATGTTATGGTGGTGATATCAGTCGTAAGCGCAAATTGCTCGATAAACAAAAAGAAGGTAAGAAAAAGATGAAACTATTCGGGAAGGTTAATATTCCCCAAGAAGCATTCATTCAAGTCCTTAAAAACGATTAACTCCTATATCCAGCCATGGCATCAACGTCCCCCCTACCCACCTATTCCAAGTCGATGCTCAAGGAGATGCGCAAATTCCTTTATCGGAATATGCGGTATGAACAAGATTTATTAAAGTCGGATGATCAAATCGATATCTTTAATGTATTAGCTGAAGTAGATGTCGTGATACGGTCCAATGATAAAGGAAAAATCCAAAAGACCGCCGAAACAACGAATAAGACAATCGAAAAATACTTTCCCCGTCGCCCTGATGCTTCATGGCGCGAAAATATCGAGGTCTTGCTTGTAGCATTTGTCTTGGCTTTTGCGATCCGCACCTATTTCCTCCAGCCCTTCCAGATACCTACCGCCTCGATGCAACCTACCCTCTTTGGCATTGATGTGCAGTCGGAGAATATTCCCAAGACAGAGTACCCCGGTGTATTTACCCGAATATGGGAAAAGTTTGCATACGGGAAAAGTTATATCAATATTCCTGCAAAAAATTCCGGCCGTTTGGAATTCACCAGCCACGATGGCAATATTTCCGTCCGGAATATCCAAATAAAACCCTATAATTTCCTTTTCCTCTATTGGCTCCAATTTTCTTCTGTGACTGTTGATAACGACCAATATTGGGTTTGGATGCCTTCCGACTACATTATGAAGGCATTTATGAAAAGGGGTGCAGCCCCTTATCAACCAGGTGAGTCGATTGTGAGTGCCTGTGTTCAAACCGGGGACTTTGTTTTTGTGGACAAGATCATATATAATTTTAGAAAACCGGCTCGTGGCGATGTTTTTGTCTTTCTCACAGATAATATTAATGACATCACGATGAGCCAAAGGATGCGCGGGGTGATGGGGGCGGAATACTATATTAAACGTCTTTCTGCTGTGAGCGGTGACCTCGTCCAGATTACAAATCCCCATCTCTTAGTGAATGGAAAAATAGCACACTTTAATGACATGTATGACCGTATTTATTCTCCTCAAAACGGTTACAGCGGTTATGTTCATTTACCTAATAGTAATATATTAGCCCGTGATTCGGACACCTACCTTCTCCCCCCACAGAGTTATCTGGCATTAGGTGATAATTCCCCCAATAGCTGGGACAGCCGTGGTTGGGGGTCTGTTCCTGCCGAAAATGTCGTCGGCAAAGCCCTGCTCGTATTCTATCCTTTTGGTTCACGTTGGGGTTTGATCAAGTAAGAAACTCGCATTGCCAAATAGAATACGTCCGAGTACATTGACTTTCAACTTTATGAATGTCGAAGTCATTAACACCGGTTCAGAGCTTCTCCTCGGATTAGTTACGAATACGCATATCGGTTACATGGCACAGCAAATTGCCCCGCTGGGCTTAAAAATCTCCCGTCAAGTAACGGTTCCTGACGGCTCAGACATAGGCGAAGTTTTTATGGAATCCCTTTCGAGGGCCGATGTGATTTTTATTACCGGTGGTCTCGGACCCACTTCCGACGATATCACCCGTGATATTATCGCTGAGAAACTCGGGCGCAAATTGCTGAGGGATGCGAGAATTGTTGAATGGCTCAATGGTTTCTTCTTGAAACGCGGCCTCGCCTTGGCCCAGATGAATTACCGTCAAGCCGATTACCCCGAAGGTTCCCAAATTTTAGATAATGCACATGGCACCGCACCGGGTATATATATTACGGAAAATGGGAAACATATTTTCCTTTTGCCCGGGCCTCCCCGTGAACTCAAACCAATGTTTGAAAATGTAGTCCTTCCGATTTTAAATACCTTGATTGCTCAGGATTCAAAATTCGACTGTCATATTTTGAGGATGACTGGGATTGCTGAATCCTCTGTGGCCAAAGAAATCGAACCTCCCCTCGCCCACTTGAAGAATCTTGAAATCGGTTATTGTGCCCGTGTTGGAGAAGTCGATCTCCGTTTTATCTCTCCTGAACCGGAAGTTGTCCAAGAAGCCTCGCAAATTGCACGGGAGACTTTTAAGGAACTGATTTTCTCAGAAGATAATGAGTCTTTGGAGGAAGTAGTTATTCATATAGCGAAAACAATGGGGGTAAAGCTGGCCACTGCCGAATCCTGCACAGGTGGATATATCGCCCATCGCCTGACGAATGTTCCGGGTAGCTCCTCTGTATTTACAGGGTCAATCGTCTCATACTCAAATGAAGTGAAGCAAAATGTCCTGAATGTGGACGCCAGTAATTTAAATGTCTATGGCGCGGTTTCCGAGCCTGTCGTCATACAAATGGCCGAGGGTGCCCGCAAATTGCTCGGAGCAGACATCGCTGTCTCCGTGACGGGAATCGCAGGCCCCGATGGAGGCACCCCTGAAAAGCCTGTCGGTCTTGTTTATATCGGGTTAGCGACCAAAGATTTCACTAAAGTCTGGAGTTGTCATTATCTCCTTAACCGCGAAAGCTTTAAACAAATGGTCGCGCAATTTGCCCTCGACCGCCTCCGCCGTGTCCTCACAGGACTTGATCTGGAATAGACTTCATTAGCTTGTTATAACCACACAAAAAAACGCACCTTGTTTCCAAGATGCGTTTTTTAGAATTATTTCTTTTTGATAAAGAAATGTGTGTGAGGGTCGGATTAGTAATCCATTCCGCCCATACCACCCATTCCGCCCATACCACCGGGAGCTCCGGCTGGGGATTTATCCTTCTCGGGCAATTCGCAGATCAACGCTTCGGTTGTCAGCAAGAGACCAGAGATAGAAGCAGCATTTTGTAATGCGCTACGGGTCACTTTTTTCGGATCAACGACACCTGCAGCGATAAGGTCGACATATTCACCAGTGGCGACATTAAAGCCTTCAGAACCTTTACGATTCTTGACTTCATTGACGATGAGTGAACCTTCGAGACCTGCATTGTAGGCTAAGGTGCGCAGAGGGGCTTCAAGTGCGCGACGGACGATATCGACACCGATTTTCTCATCACCTTTTGCTCTGACTTTGTCAAGAGCAGGTAAGCAACGAATCAGGGCTACACCACCACCAGCGACGATGCCTTCTTCTACGGCAGCGCGTGTCGCATGGAGAGCGTCTTCGACGCGGGCTTTTTTCTCTTTCATTTCGGTTTCAGTAGCGGCACCGACATTGATCACAGCCACACCACCGGCGAGTTTAGCCAGGCGTTCTTGGAGTTTTTCGCGGTCATAATCGCTTGTGGTTTCTTCGATCTGCTTGCGGATTTGATTCACGCGAGCATTGATATCAGCTTGTTTCCCGTAACCTTCGACGATCGTTGTGTTTTCTTTGTCAACAACGAGGCGTTTGGCACGACCGAGGTCTTCAAGGCCGACGTTCTCGAGTTTGATGCCGAGGTCTTCGGAGAGCATTTTGCCACCAGTAAGGACAGCGATGTCTTCGAGCATGGATTTGCGGCGGTCGCCAAATCCAGGAGCTTTAACAGCGCAGACTTGGAGTGTACCACGGATTTTATTCACGACGAGGGTCGCGAGGGCTTCGCCTTCGACTTCTTCAGCGATGACGAGGAAAGGTTTGCCTGTTTTGGCAATCTTTTCGAGCAACGGCAAGAAATCCTTGAGTGAAGAGATTTTCTTCTCATGGATCAGGACGTAAGCATCATCAAATACAACTTCCATTTCGTCAGGTTTAGTCACGAAATAAGGAGAGAGATATCCTTTGTCGAATTGCATACCTTCGACCACGTCGAGTGTGGTTTCGATGGATTTGGCTTCTTCAACTGTGATCGTACCATCTTTGCCGACTTTATCCATGGCATCAGCAATGATTTCGCCGACAGTCTTATCCCAGTTTGCGGAGACAGTAGCGACCTGTGCGATTTCCTTGGAGTCCTTGACGTTCTTTTTAATATTATCGAGCTCAGCAACGACAGCTTCAACAGCTTTGTCGATTCCGCGCTTGATTTCCATTGGATGGGCTCCAGCTGTGACATTCTTCAGACCTTCACGATAGATCGCTTCAGCAAGAACAGTCGCAGTGGTCGTACCGTCACCGGCGTTGTCGCTTGTTTTGCTGGCGACTTCACGAACCAATTGTGCACCCATGTTTTCAAAAGGGCATTCGAGTTCGATTTCTTTAGCCACCGTCACACCGTCTTTGGTGATATTGGGGGAACCGAATTTTTTATCGAGGACAACGTTGCGTCCTGCAGGTCCGAGGGTCGCTTTAACCGCTTTAGCGAGTTTTTCGACACCACGGGCGAGGCTCTGACGAGCCTGTTCATCAAAAATAATTTGTTTAGCTGCCATAATTTTTATTTATCTCCTTTTAAATTTTTGTTTTGGAAACGATTAGTCGATAATTCCGAGGATATCCTCTTCCTTGATGATGATATGTTCAGCACCGTTGATTTTGACTTCCTGTCCACTGTACTTTCCGTACATGACGCGGTCGCCTTTTTTCACGCTGAATTCAACCTTTTTACCATCTTCATCGATACGGCCTGTACCGAGAGCGATAATTTCCCCTTCTTGGGGTTTTTCCTTGGCTGAATCAGGAATAATGATTCCACCTTTTTTGGTTTCTTTTTCTTCGACGGGTTTCAAAAGAACCCTGTCACCGAGTGGTTTAAACGCCATAGTATTCTTCTCCTAATCGTGTTTTTGTGTTTTGTAAATTAATCCACTCCCACTCGGGAATGGATATATTGTGAAAATTATAAAATGCCGCTTTTGGTAAAAAACGGCATGGATTGATTATTTTTTGTCGTCAACACTCTTGAACTCCGCGTCAATGACATCGTCTTTAGCCTCAGGCTTTGCATCAGCAGATTGCTCGGCGGCACCGCCGCCTGTTGCCTCACCCGCTTTGGCTTGAGCCTCAGCGGATTGCTTGTACAAGAGCTCTGAAAATTTATGGAGCTTCTCTTCGAGTTCCTTCTGTGCTGCTTTGATTGACTCGAGGTCTTCACCTTTGAGTGTTTCGCGCACTTTGCTGAGCGCATCTTCTATTTCTTTTTTATCGTCTGCACCCACTTTATCAGCATTATCCTTGAGCATCTTCTCGGCTTGGTAAGCCATGCTGTCAGCGGTATTTTTTACTTCCACGCCTTCTTTACGTTTTTCGTCTTCGGCGGCATGCAGCTCGGCATCCTTTTTCATCTTCTCGACTTCGTCCTTGGACAACCCACTTGAACCGGTAATCGATATCTTTTGTTCTTTCCCTGTTCCGAGATCTTTGGCGGAAACGTGTAATATCCCGTTTGCATCAATATCAAAGGTGACTTCGATCTGAGGTGTGCCACGGGCTGCTGGGGAGATACCATCAAGGCGGAAGAGCCCGAGTCTCTTATTATCGTCTGACATGGGGCGTTCACCCTGGAGGACCACGATATCCACGGCTGATTGATTGTCAGAGTAAGTGCTGTAAATCTGTGATTTTTTCGTCGGAATAGTGGTATTGCGGGTAATCATCGGTGTGGCCACTTTCCCGGCGGTTTCGATCGCCAAAGTCAAAGGAGTCACATCCAGAAGGAGAACATCGTTGACTTCACCTTTCAACACACCTCCCTGGATGGCAGCCCCAATGGCGACGACTTCATCAGGATTAACACCTTGGTGGGGGTCTTTGCCAACGAGACGTTTTGCGATTTCGATAATCTTTGGCATACGGGTCATACCCCCGACGAGTACGAGTTCATCAATATTTGACATGGTCAGTTCCGCATCGCGCAAACAGGCTTCGACCGGTTTGATCGTACGTTCACTCAAGGTCTCGGTTAATTGTTCGAGTTTGGCACGGGTGAGTTTCTTTTGGATATGTTTGGGACCGCTGGCATCAGCAGTAATAAAGGGCAAGCTAATCTCATATTCCATGGTCGATGAAAGGGCGATCTTGGCTTTTTCAGCCTCTTCTTTGAGGCGTTGTATAGAGTCAGCCTGGCTGCGGAGATCAATCCCACTATCAGCCTTAAATTCATTCAAAAGCCAATCAACAATGGTGTTATCCCAGTCATCACCCCCGAGGTGTGCGTCGCCATTTGTCGCTTTGACTTCAAAAACCCCTTCACCGATATCGAGGACGGAAATATCAAATGTTCCACCACCAAGATCGTAAACAGCTATTTTCTCATCTTTTTTCTTATCCAGCCCGTACGCGAGTGAAGCGGCTGTGGGTTCATTGATAATACGGAGGACCTCGAGTCCAGCGATCGCACCTGCATCTTTGGTGGCCTGGCGTTGGCTGTCATTAAAATAGGCAGGAACAGTAATAACTGCTTGAGTGATTTTTTCGCCTAAACGGGCTTCCGCATCCGCTTTGAGTTTGCTCAAAATCATGGCGGAGACTTCCTGTGGGCTATAAGTCTTCTTTTCACCATTTACATCGACTTCGATGGCGGCATCACCATTTTTACCTTCTACAATCTTATAAGGAACACGACCCATTTCATCTTTAACTTCCGCATATTTGCGGCCCATAAAACGTTTGACTGAAAAGATGGTATTCTTGGAATTGGTCACAGCCTGGCGTTTTGCTGCCTGACCGACCAAACGTTCCCCATTCTTCGAGAAAGCAACGATTGAGGGTGTCGTACGTGCGCCCTCTGAATTTTCCAACACGCGGGGTTCACCCCCGTCCATTACAGACATACATGAGTTGGTAGTTCCTAAATCAATTCCTAAAACTTTTGGCATAAAATAAAATCCTCTCCTTCTTTTGGACTCTTATACGCTAGTAGGGTGCCAAGTATTATTTATTCAAATTAATTATGTTAAATAACTCAATATCAATAACTTATAATATTTATGACATAATCGATAAAATCATAATATCGTGTGCTTATGACTCACGCACGTGTCACATTGTCGCAGTTATGTCCCGATTCAAACTCTTTCCATGTCACGATTATTTCACGAAATTACCCCGAGCAATATGCAATCATTCGAGAATCTCGTCTCCGCATTCGTCCCCTAAAATTAAGAAAAGTCACCAGAGTTTTTAAAGTCGCAGCATCTTAGCCCTAGCCTTTCATCATACAGGCACGACCAAACCTTCCGCCTCAGCAAGTTTCTTTTGGTTTACGTCAAAGGTGAGAAACTCTTTGGTTTTGAGTTCGAGAGAAGCTGCAACTTGAAGAATATCAAAACCGCGATGTCCCCCGCTCAGTAAGCTTGTGTAGAGGTCTCTTAAATCACAGATGGTCGCAGTTTTCGTGATGTTCCATTACTGTAGCACATTTCTAAAGTCGTAAGGATGTTGAAGGATACGATGAGAAAGGGGAAAAGCCATCAGGAGCAAGTTGAAAGGCTGAAGCGGCAGAAAGTTCAGAGAGCGGAGCTGCCCATTTTTTCTCTGATTACCATCGTCTTCCCTCACCCCCTTGAGATAAGAGTTGCTCACCCTTTCCCCACTGCCTTATGATCAGTTCGTGGAAAATAAAAGCTATGATGAATTCGGCGCGGCGCAAATTGCTTCCA
>JAWXBN010000063.1 GCA_034440155.1 Verrucomicrobiota bacterium
ATCCTCGACTGAAACGGACTTTCTCGGCTGGTGCTAGGAGTTTGAACCAATTATCCCGAGGGAATGAATGCAGTTCAATCCGTCGGTCTGAGTGGCGGACCATGTAAGGTTCCAATTTCTCAAGAGCAACTGCCACGGTCGGATAGCTGAATCCTAAAATGGATCTGTCGTCGGTGCAGGTCATCAAAGTGCTTCTCACAAAAATCGAGTAAAACCAAGAGAACTGAGCTCAATACTCAGAACGCATGTAAGGCTCGATTTTGACACAATTTTCACCGGTGACGAACTCCTCACGGTCTTGGGAATTTGCAAAGAGGTAAAGGGCATAACCACCCCAGCCCCCGCCGCAGTACTTACGGGCAATAGCCTTTGGTGATACAGGCAGATTATCCATTCCCTCTTTGATCTGGGCTTCATAGCTGAGATTAACGGCCTCTCCAAGGGTGAAAATCTTTGCTTCTTCATCCCGAACATAACAAGCCTTTTCAGCAATTTGCCCCGCACGATAGATGATATCAAAATCCCGTATTTTATCTGTAAGTGCCGGGGTTTTCCTAGTCTTTCCAGTATAATACAAAGCCATTTTACCCCGGAGATAATCGACATCGAATTTCGCGAGTAACTTAGGCTTCTGCCCAGACTCCCAAACGCACAAGCCCGTCTCAGAGATCACGACAGGATCTTGCCAACCCACCCCGCAATCAAGCTCACTACCGACCCCATCACTGCCCATGAGGATAGCATAAGCGGCTGAACTACCCAGTCCGGAACTAATCTGGTATTGCCATTCATTCAGGCTTACTAACGGGGAAATCGCGCAATTAACGATACGCCCGCCTGGCCTTGAGAATTTCGGTACATCCAACCATCCTCCAGCAAAATCCACCCGTAACGGCACAAAATGGGGTGCACGCACCCAGCGAATAATGCCGGAAGTACTGACTTGCTCAAAATTCAGTGTCTTGGGTAACCGGATATATTCAGCCCCCACTTGTTCGCAGAGTTTGCGTTTGGGTTCCTCGTACTGGTCATCATCAGTAACAGCTAGGATTTGCGGTTTGATTTCGAGGAATTGTTTATAAAAGTTTAACCCAAGATCCCCTTCCGTCTCATCGCTGATAATCACCTCATCAACCATCTCCAAATTCTCAATCAGACGCTTTTTATGAAGAACCGGAATCGCCGGACGCCGCCCTTTATGCTTCAGAAGCGCATTATCCCCGGCGATCGAAACAACCAGATAATCCCCCAACGCCCGGGCCTGCGAAAAAAACTCCACATGTCCCCCATGAATGATGTCATAACACCCGCTGATAAAAACTTTTTTCATCGTCAATTATTTATAAGCGTCTTTCGGGCCACTGGCAATCCCTGATCAGATCTAAACTAAAAAAAATCTGTTACTTGTTAAACTCAGCCAGTTCCTGCGCAATTTGCGCATAGAGTGCAGCAGTCCATGCTGGCACATCCGTCATCTTTTCGGGAATTTTTTCCTTTCGGAAATCTACCGGACTGATAATCACCTTGATATTTTTCACCCCCGTTTTTGCTGCTATCACAAAGAGTTCCTCAATTGCAGTATCTCCAACGGGAATACACCCAATCGTTACAGACCTCCCATGGATCATAATATCCCCACCGAGATTCACCCGACCGTCTAGCTTTGCCATACGCTGGTCAAATTCATTTGGGTAATCCACACGGAGACTCAAGTGATAGAGGCTATTAGGATTCAAGGATACGATCTTGTAAATCCCCTCGGGGATCTGCTCATCCCCTTCTTTGAGTTTCGGCCCTGATTTTCCACTAAATGCGGTAAAAGGATAAGAGCGGATGAATTTAAACTTTCCATCCGGTCCTGAAGCGTAAAGTTCGAGAACACGTTCATTTTTGAGCCCGACCAGAACAATTTGCGCAGGCGGCCACGCAATTTGCGCCCGATCAAAATATGGTTTCAACCGTGCAACGGCACCCGGCGCAAATTGCTCCAAGCGATCATCGATCGTGAATTTTTTTTCAGCCATTTTGATTTTAGCGAGTTGTCCCGCCATTGTTAAGGCCGGGTAACAAAACCAGATAACTATTCCGCAAATCAATACTAGAAGGGCCAGCCTGATTAATCTCACTTTACCAGTCACAAATCCCTCAAATATGTTTACTATCGTTCTCGTCCTTCGTGGTGTAACCGGAGTCTTGGCGCTTGAAATTGACCTCGTTCTTCTTGAGATAGGCATTAAACACATCATCGGCACTCATCCCCAGGACTTGAGCCATGGAAATCAGGAAATGGAAAAGGTCCACCACCTCTACCCGGGCATTTTGCTCGTCGAATTTCTGGTATTTAGCCCACCACTTCCATGGCATGCTATCGGTGAGCTCGGCGAGTTCCTGCTGTGTCGCCCTCACATAATTTAAAATCCATTTGGCTTTCTCTTCATCATCCATCTTGGCGGTGTCGACGCCGATACGGAGATTTAAGGCCTGTTGCATACGGAACATTTCTCGGAGTTGATCTATGGCTTCGCTCATAAGTAGGGCGGATTATGGAAAGCAATTTGCCCGATGTAAAGCGTTCTATTCTCCGGAGTATTGAGTTCGACATTTCTCTTCCCTCCTTACAAACATGAATAAACCCTCAATTTTACATCTTGTCATATTCATCCGCCCTTTTGGATCCATACCTGATGGGACCTATCCCTTGATTCATTTCATTTTAAGGTTTTTGGAATATCAAGCTTTAACTCGCCGCATATCCCATCGCCGTATGGCTCGAAAGTCATGATTAAAAATTGCCCTGTTTTCAAAGCCAAATTTAAGCTTATATTGAATCCATGGGCATCGCTTTCATAGTGGATTATATCAAGAATTTGAGTTTTCTCGAGGTATGGGAGTTACTCAGCTATGTTGTCACCGTCATCGGGTTACCTCTGGCGATCTACACCTATATGCAAGAGCGGAAAAAGGAACGGGAGAATGACGAAGAGGAAATCTACCAAGAACTCATGACCTCCTACACGAATTTCCTGATTCTCGCGATGGAGAATTCCGACCTTAAACTGCTGAGAAAAGATTTTAGCGGGATCAAACTTGACGACGAACAAAATGAGCGCAAATACGCCCTCTTCGAGATACTTACCTCGCTTTTTGAACGTGTTTATATCCTGACCTATGACGAAAAAATGGACAAACAAGGCATTCGCCGCTGGAAATCTTGGGAAGATTATATGAGGGAATGGTGCCGCCGGGCTGACTTCCGGAAAGATTTGCCGGAATTACTGAGTGGTGAGGATCAAGATTTTTCTAATTATATTATGACTATTGCGACTCAAGAAGAGGCTAAACTTTCTGGAAAAAATGAATCATCCACTTGAATTTTTACTGATTTGAGGCACTACTTTAAACATTCATCACAACAAAGGATTTAAGATTCAATGGAAAATGTCGTCATTATAGGATCAGGTTGCGCCGGATTTACCTCGGCCATTTATACAGCCCGTGCAGGCTTAAAACCCCTCATGTTTACCGGCATCATGCCCGGAGGGCTACTTACTACCACCACGATCGTGGAGAATTTTCCGGGTTTTGAAAATGGCATCGATGGATTTACCCTCATGATGACCATGCGCAAACAGGCGGAACGTTTCGGCACCGTCATGCGGGATCTCGAGCTTGTCGAAAAGGTCGAGCCAAAAGGAAAATATTTTGTCGTTCACTCTGGCGGCGAACAAATCGAGGCTAAAACTGTCATTATCGCCACAGGGGCCGGACACCGCCATCTCGGGTTGGAGAGCGAACACCTTCTTGAAAATAAAGGGGTTACATATTGCGCGACCTGTGACGGTCCTAATCCCATTTTCCGTAATCAACCCCTGGTTGTTGTCGGTGGCGGGGACTCTGCCCTCGAGGAGGCCACGTTCCTCACTCGGTTCGGGTCAAAAGTTTATCTCATTCATCGCCGCGAACAGCTCCGGGCTTCAAAAATCATGCAAGAACGGGCTCTGGCTAATGAAAAAATCGAGTTCGTCTGGAATTCCGTCGTCGAAGACATCCTCGACCCGAAACAAGACAAAGTCACCGGGGTAAAAATCAAGAATATTGTGGACGGTTCGACCAAAACCCTCGATTGCGCCGGGGTTTTTGTCGCCATCGGACATATACCAAATACCCAGTTTGTCAGGGACTTAGTAGACGTGGATGAGGATGGCTACATTCAATGCACTCGTGGAAGCGAAACCAAAACCCCCGGTCTTTTCGCCGCAGGGGATTGTGTTGACCGCACTTACCGCCAAGCCATCACAGCAGCCGGCCTCGGTTGCGCCGCCGCCATCGATGCCGAGCGTTATCTGGCTGCCCAGGAATCTTGAGCAAACATCATTTCAGAGATAAACCACAGATCAACGCAGATTATCACAGATTTGTTTTATGATCGCAGCTTGCTCCGGATTATCCGGGGATAGGCTTGAAAGGGCAGAAGAGAATTTTATGCCTGCTTTTTGCAGTGGGGAGAGGCGTTGTCTCACAGATTTGGAGTAGTCAAATTTATTGATGTCCATCGACTGTTTATCGGTTATCTATACACATCCCCGGCGGTGTCCGATTTTCACGACCACGACTGTCACGACATCTTCGTGGATTTGGAAGAGTATCCGGTAATCGCCCTGCCGAATCCTATATTTCTCTTCCCCTGAAAGTTTCTTCGCCTGAGGTGGTCGAGGGTCTCCGGCGAGAGACCTAATTTTCTCCACGATCCGATCTCGATCCTTGCCCGGAATCTTTTCAAGTTCCTTGGCGGCCGACCGCTTGATCTGAATTCTATAACCGACCATCGGACTTCAATCCCTTGAGAAATGTTTCGAAGTCAAGCACGGGTACAGATTCACGCTCCCTGAATGCCTGAAGGTCATCAAAATCCTCTGAGAGTGACTCACGGATTGATCGGTTCACTAGATCCGAAACCTAAGACGATATCTCCGCTGCTTTGATCTTCAACGCCCTATGGAGGCCTTCTTCAAAATAGATGGTTGCTCGTTACATCCCCATAATTTGTCGCTAAAACATTAAAACGTCAATCACCCTCATAGAGTGAGTGAGTATATTATTACGTGAAATTATCGAAAGTTAATATATATATACTCCTTATAGTGTTGTACTTACAAATTTGTTAGGATTTTCATTTTCCTCTTTAGGACAAACAGAATACTTGATTATTCAAGTAAGTGCACTTACAGTGTGTTTATCCATTATGGCTGTTAAAACCATTACTATTGATATGGACTCTTATAACTTGCTTTCTTCCTTGAAAGCTGAGAATGAGTCCTTTAGCACACTGATCAAGAGACGGTTGAAGCCACATTCTACGGCCGCCTTGCTCTTGTCAAAATTGCCGGAGGTGGCATTAGAACCATCCACACTCGATGGGATTGAACATGTTTATTTATCCCGCAGCCATTCCCTGGCGGAATCGCCTCTCACGGGAGATGATGCATGATCTTGGATACCACATTCTGTATCGACCTGCTGCGCGATCAAACGGGAGGAAAAAACACAGGGGCATCGAAAAAACTCTCCGCACTCGGAGAAATAAAAATCAGCATCCCTATTTTTGTTATGTGCGAACTCCATGCTGGCGCGAGACTCTCCTCAAACCCGGACACGGAGACAGCAAAAATCAACAGGCTTTCCGAATTTATCGAGGTCATTTACCCCAGTGAAACCTTTGCTGTGAATTATGGCCAAGAAGAAGTGGCTCTGAGACAAAAGGGGACCCCCATCCCCACAATGGACCTGCTCATCGGCACCATAGCAAAATATCTTGGTTCACCACTCCTCACCCGTGACATTATCCATTATAAAAAAATCAATGGATTAATGGTAGAAACCTATTAACAAGCCTCTTCTCTGCTTGCCTAACGGCTCAAAAAGATTAGATAACAATTCATGCAAAATCCTTTCCGTTCGATTCACTTTATCGGTATTTGTGGAACCGCTATGGGGGCTGTCGCCGCAGCTCTGAAAGACGCCGGTTATGATGTGACCGGCTCCGACGAGAATGTTTATCCTCCTATGTCCACATTCCTCGAAGGCAAAGGAATCAGGATCATGCAGGGATTCAAACCTGAAAACCTCGCCCATAAACCCGACCTCATCGTCGTCGGTAACGCCATTAAACGGAGCACGGAAGAACTCGAGGCAGTATTGGAACAAAAACTTTATTACCTCTCCCTTCCTGAAGTCCTGAAACAATTTTTCCTCCGTGGAAGGCATAACCTCGTGGTAACCGGAACCCATGGCAAAACAACCACTACCTCGATCCTGTCTTGGATTTTCGAGTATGCGGGCAAAAATCCCAGCTACATGATCGGAGGAATCCCCAAAAACCTTTCCCAAGGTTGCATCATCCGTGACAGTAAACATTTCATCCTAGAGGGCGACGAGTATGACACCGCTTTCTTTGATAAACGCTCAAAATTCCTACATTATCTGCCTGAACTCGTCATTATGAATAATCTGGAGTTCGACCATGCCGATATATTTTCCTCTCTGGAGGATGTTAAAACAACATTTAAACGCCTCATTAATATCATCCCCCGCAACGGCATGATTGTTTATAATGAAGATGATGAGAATATCCGCAGTATCATCGACGGGGCCTTCTCCTCCTTGGTGAGTGTCGGCACTTCGGAAAATGCAGCCTTGCAAATCCAGAATTGTAAATATTTTAGTGACCGGTCGGAATGGACCCTTAAAGGTTTGGGAAATTTCAAACTCCGCATGATCGGTGAAATCAATATCCGCAATGCCTCCATGGCGATTGCCGCCGCTCATTTTTACCAAATTCCCGTGAATATCATCTGTGAAGCAGTAGAAAAATTCGAAGGGATCAAACGCCGCCAAGAGGTTCGTGGTGAAGTCAATGGCATTACGATCATTGACGATTTCGGGCACCATCCCACTGCCATGAAACAAACCTTTACCGCCCTGCACCACCGTTACCCCGGCAGAAAAGTCTGGGCGATCTTCGAACCGCGTTCAAATACCACCCGCCGGAATATTTTCCAGAAAGAACTCGCGGAAGCTCTCAGTATGGCAGACGGTATTTTTGTCTCCAAAGTCCACCTTCTCGAAAAAATCCCCGTCGCTGAACGCCTGAATCCCGAAAAAGTAATGGAAGATATCCGAGCAAAAGGAAAACCCGCTTTTTACGAGGCTGACGCTGACGCCATTGTCGCCAAAGCAAAATCTCATATTAAACCCGGCGATGTCGTCGTCGTATTCTCCAATGGCGGCTTTGACGGTATCCATCAGAAATTAATCGATACCCTTAAATAGTTCGTTTAATAAGGTGACTAAGTTACTTAGTCTATTATTGATGTCATCAATGTCCGCATTGAGCATTCACGCGGCGAAAACACATTTCTCAAAACTCATCAATCGCGCTCTTGCCGGGGAGGAAATCATTGTTTCCAAAGGCAAAAAACCCGTTGTCCGAATCGTCCCTGTAGAAGGAGCCAAAAGCTCAAGGACTCCCGGACGTGGAAAAGGGTTGGTTAAATGGATTTCAGAGGATTTTGATGCGCCGTTGGTTGAATTTGAAGATTTCATGAAATAATAAACCATCATCCAGCAAAGATCCTGATCCCAAACCAATAACGTGACATCAAACACCTACTTGATACCCATACTTTCCTTTTGTTTATGGAAGACTCTGATTTACTCGGTAAAAAGGCTTTGGAACCCATCATAAACACGGAAAAAACGATCTATCGGAGTGCTACCAGTTATTGGGAATTAACTTTTAAAATTTCACTCCGTAAAATTAAAATGCATCGTGATTGTCAATCCTTTATAAAGGAAGAGAAACGAATCAATCGGATCCCTAGACCTTCCGATCATGGCAGGAACACTGTGAACCTAATCTGACTCTCCCTTGGCATCATCGTGATCCATTTGACAGGCTCTTGATCACTCAAGCCATCGTTGAAAATCTCATTCCCATCACCAAAGACGATTTTATCAGAAAATACAAAGTCAAAACCCTCTGGTGAGCGACTCCTATAGGAACAGCTCCAGCACCTTCTCCAAGTCCGGTTCCCTTTGTCCATAATCGATCCGGGCGAGGATAGGCAGCCCGGTTAATTCCTCCAGAATAGGCGGATTGGTATTCGCCGAAATCAAATCAATATCCTGCTCCGACTGGTTCAGGATCAGACCGGCCAAGGGCAATTTTCCCTTGCGGATGGACTCGACAGTCAAAAGCGAGTGGTTGATCGTCCCGAGATTTGGACGCGCGACAACGATGACTGGAGAAGAAAACTCTTCTGCAAGATCACTCAGGAAAAAATCTTTCCTAATCGGGACACGCCAGCCACCGACTCCTTCGATCAAGACACAATCACAGAGACCCTGCAATTTATGAAACCCATCAAAAACCGTGCCAAGATCTATCAAACGATTTTCGATCATACTCGCTGTATAAGGCGCAGCCGGCGGACGCATCCATATCGGGTTAATATCATCAATCGTGATACCATCCTGGTGACCGCTATGAAAGAGGGAAAATGCATCTGAACGCTCCCCGCAAAGAAGTGGTTTATACCCACATGCCTTAATCCCCCTTTTTTTCAAAGCATCCAAAATAAGGCAAGTCACAAATGTTTTCCCGACATTAGTATCGGTCCCAGTAATAAAAAATGCGGATTTCATCCTGTATTAATGCCAAAATACATGGCTAAAAGCAATGTTCATACTGCATGAGCTTGAAGAATCCCCCGTTTCGGGGTTAATTAAATGGCGTGTCAGACAAAAAATCCATACTTCAAAAAATAAACCTCTTCTTTTGGGGCTTCTTCATTATTTGGGTCTGTGTTGGATTTTTGACGGCCTTGGCTGGGATGAAAATGCCACGTTGGATGTATTGGGCGGATGCCTGGACGATGGTTCTGGCTACAATCATCACTTACTTCTGGATGAGTGAACTTTACGGCATTACCAAAACAAGAATTTCATTTATCATCATCCTCGTCTGCTCCGGGGTGATAGAATACATCGGGACAAATACGGGTTGGCCTTTTGGCTTTTTTAAATATACAGACCGTTTTAGTAGTCTCTTCTTCTTTCCCTTCGGGCAGAATGGTATCGCCGTCATCATTCCTTTTGCCTGGGCCATCCTTTGTTTGAATGCTTATTATGTGTCGAATCAAATCCTTGGATGGCGTAATCACTGGGCTGCTTGCATCCTTGCCGGGATCATGACCATGCTTACAGATATTAATCTTGAGCCTGTCGCCTGGTATATGAGGGGATTTGACCAAGCTTACTGGCGTTGGTATACGGATGGCCAGTTCACGCAAATTGCCCAGACGATCCCCATCAAAAACTATATTTCGTGGTTCATTCTGACGGTCATTTTCCTCAGACTGTGCCCCCTCAAACGTGAGTATCCCGAAAAAACAAATTGGAAGCCCTTTATCATCCTGCTCGCATTCAATCTCCTCTTCATAGCCCATAGGATTCACTACACCTACCTCCAAGAGGAACCAAAGGCACCTAAGGAAATCGAGTTTTCCTCGGGTCGTGATTTAACCCAATGGACGGTATGTGCGACCCTTCCATTTCACTCCCCCGAGAAAACTCGTTTGTATCCATGAATTCATAGCGATCACCAGAGCCAATACCTGGCCAAAAGGATGGGCGAGGGCCCAGACGACAGATTGCCTGTACCTGAGTGAAAAAATCAGGCGGATCAGATAAATCAGCGCAATTTGCAGGACGAGCAGTGTCCCGATCGGGGTTCCGATAAAATCCCACCCATGTCGCGTCATCATGATCAATAAAAGCAGGAATGGCATGACAAAAACGGCGAGCTGGAGAAATCCAAAAAAAAGGAAAGCTCCCACACTCTTCTCAAAAGCGGCCCTCAGATTTTTTGTAAATCCCTCCCAAAGATCTAAGAACCGGTGATACATTCGGCAGGAAACGAGGTCAGTACCATCTGCATTTACCAATCTCCTACCCGCTCTCAAACATGCCCTGGCCAAAGCCACATCTTCGACAAGATGGTTCTTTACCGTCTCATGGCCGCCTAGTTCAAAATAATCTTTTCTCCGGTAAAAAATAAATTGTCCATTGGCGGCACCTAGCCCGGCATTTCGCACACGGTTGACCAACGCATGGGGAAGAAAAACTAAAAGGAGTAGATAAACAAATGGAATAATCAATTTCTCACTCCAAGTCCCCGCAACTTGCATAGGCCAGAGGCTCATCAAAGCGGCATCGGTATCCTGCGCATGTTTTAAAGCAGTCGAGAGACAGAGCGGATGAAAAACCGTATCAGCATCAGTAAAGAGTAAATATTCCCCCGTAGCTTGTGATGAGAGCTGATGACAGGCCCAACATTTTCCTACCCATCCCTCGGGTAATTTCTCCCCCGCAATCACTTTTAACTGGGGTAAATCCTTTGCCCACGATTGCAAAATAAAGGCTGTGTCATCTTCGGAACGGTCATTAAGGACAATGACCTCAAAGTCCGGATAATCCTGGAGGCTTAATGAGCGTAACAAATTGCCTATACGCAAGGACTCGTTGCGGGCAGGGATACAAACCGAGATTTTAGGACAGTTTCCATTCAGTTCACCTTGGGGAGAATTCACTGGACGCCGGAAAAAAATGAAATTCACGAGCAAATTGCCCAATAGCATGAGCAAAGCCACAAATGTCAGCAAAATGTACCCGTAAAATATCCAATCCTTGATACTCATGAGTTCCGTGGATTAAAGTGTTTACCGCTGAGCAGGCAGACAAAGCGTTCCCACTGCTTATTCATCGAGAGTCCCCCCTCCATCAATGTTTCATAACCATCAAAATCTTGTTTTTGAATATCTTGAGAGGTTTCATCCATGAGCCTCTCCAAAGTCGAAGCTCCGTGGGCGCTGTCAACATCAGGAGAGACCCGGGCAATATTCAAGAATAACTGGGGTCGGCTTTCCCAAAGATGTTCATACCGGATCGCCAGCGCGTAAAGTGCGGTATCCGGGGATTTTTTAATGATCCAATCCAGACCGGGCTTGAATTCCAGCGGGCGAACCCCATAGGGCACATGGCGGCCTTGGGGAAAAATAAAAATAACCGACCTTTGGTTGAGTAAGTCCAAAGCAGTTTTTAGTCCTCCGGCGGCCGTGCGGGGGGAAGTCAGATTGATTCCAAAAACACCGACATGTTTTAGAAAAGCAGCGGTTTTCAGGTTTTTTTCTTCCATCATCCCGTAGGCGGGTAATCTGAAAGTCCGTTTCAAGAAAACACAGGTGAAGGTATCCCACCAGCCAGAATGATTCGCACAGATGATTGCCGGTCCGTGCAATTTGCGTAACTCTCCCGCCCCTCGTAAGTGAATGGAGAAAAAATGTTTCCTCATTGACCGCCGGATCCAGAACCAAAGGAAATCTTCCACCGGTTTCATTTCATTCCCCCTTGTGACTGCCGCCATCTCCACCAGGATTTGAGCAGTAAGAACAATTTGCGCACGCCCGAGGTATGAACCCGACCTGCGTAGATATTATAATCCACTTTCTCGATCTCATCGAGAATCCCGGAGTAAACCGTGGACATAATCCAGACAGTCAATTGAGAACCATCATTGGCGAGTTTCAGGATACCGGGCTCGGCACTCCTGTAATATTCCCTAGTCCTACCAATCTGGAATTTCATCATGCTGATAAAATCATCATTGATCATGCCTTGGGCGATTTGCTCCTCGGAGTAGGCAAATTCCGAGAGTTCGGACGCCGGGAGATAAATCCGGTTATTGAGGTAGTCCTCATGGATATCACGCAGGATATTAGTCAATTGCATCGCCACCCCCATTTCGATCGCCTGTTTTTGGGCGGCTGGGTCAGAAAGCTCGAAAATCTTTGACATCATTAACCCGACAACTGAAGCCACATAATAACAATATTGATGGAGTTCCTCCCAATCCTTTATCCGGACAGGCCCCCGGTCGAGTAATACCCCTTTCATGAGGTCGCTGAAATAAACTTTTGGAATACAAAATTGCTCCACCGTCAACCAAAATGCGGGGGCCCACGGAATTTGCGCGGTTCCCGCATAGAGTTCATCAAGCAAGTTGCTGAGGGAGGCTTCAGCCCCGGACAAATCTTTTTTTTCTTCGACCGCCTTGTCGATTAAATCATCTGCATACCGACAAAAGGCATAAACCGCATAGGCCGCCCGCTTCTTCCGTTCAGGCAAAGCAATGGATGAAAAATAAAAACTCTTCGCATGTTTACGGGTAAGCTCCCGCGCCACCTCGAAGCTTTTCACAAAATCATCAGGACTATTCGCCCCGTTAATAGGCGATGACTTGATTAATGATAATTCCTGCCCAGTAAGTTGCATATCACATGAGAAACTAAAATAGAATCCCCTTCCTTACGAGTGTTTTTTAATCACCCTGACAATAGCTGAGTGATTCAGGAGTTTTCACTCAGTCCGTGATGTAAATCAGAGGTATTTCCGATATGGAATAATGAGGATCTTGGTTGCACACTGATAATATGTGAAATCTTTTATCGTTTCCATATCGTGCCTCGTCATACATTCATCTTGAAATTCACCGTCGCTGTCGATTCCAAATTCCTGATGTGGTTAACTGAAGAATTAGCTTTTAAATCCTAAAATCAATTCGAAAAGCATTTAAA
>JAWXBN010000064.1 GCA_034440155.1 Verrucomicrobiota bacterium
ACAGATTGTCACAGATTTTAAACTTTGTAGGGCCTCTCGCCCCCCCCTACGCCAGATCGGGCAAGGTCAGGTAAAGCGAGTTCACCACAGAGCAATTTGTTTCGGGTCGCGGCACACGGAAGGAAGGCAATAAAAAACGCCGCAAATTGCTCTGCGGCGCTTGAAACTTTTTACCATTACCCCCGGTTTTCTTTATTCAACGGGGATTGTGGCGGGAAAAACTATTTGATCAACTTCTGGAGCAGATCGACGCAACGATTGGAGTAACCCCATTCGTTATCATACCAGCTGACGAGCTTAAAGAATTTGCTATTCAGCTCGATACCGCTACCGGCGTCAAAGATGCTGGAGCTTTTATCGTGGATAAAGTCGCTGGAGGCGACTTCGTCTTCGGTATAAGCCAAAATCCCTTTTAAGTAGGTTTCGCTGGCTTTTTTCATCAAAGCACAAATTTCTTTGTAGCTGGTTTCCTTGACCGTTCTCACCGTCAGATCGACGACAGAGACTGTCGGAGTAGGAACGCGGAAGGACATACCGGTGAGTTTGCCTTTGACTTCTGGGCAAACCAGACCGACAGCCTTTGCAGCCCCTGTGGTGGATGGGATAATATTAATCGCAGCACTACGTCCACCTTTCCAATCCTTCTTAGAAGGACCGTCAACGGTCTTTTGGGTCGCTGTATAGCTATGGACAGTGGTCATGAGACCTTCATCAATGCCGATTCCTTCTTTCAGGAGGACATGAACGAGGGGAGCCAAACAATTTGTCGTACAGCTGGCATTTGAGATGATCTTGTGGTCGGCAGTGATCTTTTCATCATTGACACCCATGACGACGGTGATGTCTTCACCCTTGGCAGGAGCCGAGATGATCACACGTTTGGCACCGGCAACCAAATGGCCTTTTGCTTTTTCAGCATCGGTGAAAAGTCCAGTGGACTCGATGACGATATCGACACCGTACTTCGCCCATGGCAATTCCGCAGGGGTCCGGGCACTGACGACATCGATGCGGTGTCCATTAACGATCAAAACATCATCTTCCTCTTTGTCGGGAGAGGATTTCGTCGAGGAAACCTCACCTTTGAAACGTCCTTGGGTGGAGTCATACTTAAGGAGATAAGCAAGATTGTCAGCAGGAACGATATCACCCACAGCAACAACTTCGACCTCTTTACCCAAGAGTCCTTGTTCAACGATCGCGCGGAATACGAGACGTCCAATACGTCCGAATCCATTAATAGCAACTTTAGCCATATTTATTTTACTCCAATTTTTTGATGATGTTTCTAAGATGAATTATGTCGAGCGCAAGTTAGCAAATGCTCACCCAGCGTCAACGGGTAAAATGAAGCAATTTGCATTAAGAAAGAGAAATCTTACCCTGTTTAGTAATGAATTATTCATTGACATTGATTTTCTTGCAAAACTTTTTTAAGCCTCGTCTGTTTTATTGAGTGAAAGTAATTACAATGTAAAGTCATCCACCCTATGAGTACAAATACCATTCAAGCATTAAATGAAGAAGTCCAACGTGCCTCCACTTGGATCCAACCCCTCCAACAAGAAATCGGCCGGGTCATTATCGGTCAGAAATATCTAGTAGACCGCCTGATGGTCGGGCTCATTGCCAATGGCCACGTCCTCCTCGAAGGGGTCCCCGGCTTAGCCAAGACACTTTCATTAAAAACCCTCGCGCAAGCCGTTACAGCCCGTTTCCAGAGGATTCAATTCACCCCGGACATGTTACCGGCGGATATTGTCGGCACGCAGATTTATAATCCCCGTGATGGTAACTTTACGACCAAGATGGGGCCTGTCTTCAGTAATTTCGTCCTCGCCGATGAAATCAACCGTGCTCCTGCCAAAGTCCAGAGCGCACTCCTCGAGGCGATGCAAGAAAGACAAGTCACCCTGGGTGATGCAACCTATCGTCTGCCCGAACCTTTCCTCGTCCTTGCTACTCAGAACCCCATCGAGCAAGAAGGCACCTATCCCCTGCCCGAAGCTCAGGTCGACCGTTTCATGCTCAAAATCAAAGTCGGGTACCCGACCCGTTCTGAGGAACGTTTAATCCTCGATCTGGCGGCGACGACCGCTCCTCTTCCCAGCATTAATCCCGTCATCGACACCGGGGATATCATGCGTTCACGCGAGGTGATCAATCAGATTTATATCGACGAAAAAGTGCGTGATTACATCGTCGACTTAGTCTGGTGTACCCGTGACCCGAAAAGTTATAAACTCGAGCTGGCTGATTATATCCAGTACGGGGCCAGCCCTCGCGCCACGATCTCCCTCACCCTGGCCGCCAAGGCTTGGGCCTTTATGCAAGGCCGCGGTTATGTCACCCCTCAGGATGTAAAGTCCATCGGGATGGATGTCCTCCGCCACCGTGTCACGGTCACTTACGAGGCGGAAGCCGAAAACCTCACGAGTGAAGACATTGTCCAAAAGATTTTCGAGACACTGCCCGTTCCTTAATCACCCCGTTGTCTTAATCTTTTTAAAAAAACAACAGACACTCACCCCGGTCATTGTCGAAATATCCATCTAGGAAGATCATCCCCCATCACCCGTGAAAAAAGAAAAAACATCCGAGATCACCAAAGAAATCCTCAAGAAAGTCCGTCAGATTGAGATCCGGACCAAACACTTGGTCAATGACTCTCTCACCGGACAATACCATTCGGTCTTCAAAGGACGCGGAATGGATTTTGACGAGGTACGCGAGTATTCCCCCGGAGACGAGGTGCGCACGATTGATTGGAATGTGACCGCACGCGCCGGACGTCCCTTTATTAAGAAATTTACTGAGGAACGCGAACTGACCATCCTCTTGGTGGTGGACTTGAGCGCGTCCGGAAATTTCGGTTCACACCAGCAAAGCAAAAGGGAAATGGCTGCGGAGCTGGCCAGTGTCTTGGCCTTCAGCGCTATCCGGAATAATGACAAAGTCGGCCTTGTCCTTTTCACCGACAAGATCGAACAATACATTCCCCCGAAAAAAGGACGACTCCACGTCCTGCGTGTCATCCGTGAGATTCTCTTTTTAAAACCCACTTCCCAAGGGACAAATATTAATGAGGCCTTACGGTTTGCGAATAAAGTCACTAACCGCAAATCCGTCATGTTCCTGCTTTCTGACTTTTTTGCCGATGATTACAAAACAGAGGTCCGCCTAGCCGCCCGCCGCCACGACCTGATCGGGGTCATGATCCATGATCCAAGCGAGATGAATCTGCCGAATATCGGGTTATTAACTTTGGAAGACTCGGAAACCGGTGAGCAATTTGAGGTGGACACTTCGAATTCACGACTCCGGAACCAATTTTCCGATATTGCGACAGAAAACCTCGAAACCACACGCAAATTATTTAACTCCAGCGGAGTTGATTTCCTCGATTTAAGCACCAGCCGGCCTTATATGCCGGAGGTCGTCCGCTTTTTCCAAACCCGTATCCATAGACGTAAAAAATGAGTCGTTTCATCCCCCTATCCATTTTAGCAGCGGCCTTTGGTCTCCAGATGGCCTTGTGCCCTTTGACCTCGGCACAAACCCCATCCACCCTCCCGACGCAGCGCACTGTCCCCTCAGCCCTCGGTGCGACAAATGCCCCCGCGCCCGTGACCTTACAAAATGGACAAGAACCCGCCGATGATATACGTGACATCCAAGGCCCGATCCATATCCGTTCCCTCTGGGTCATTATTTGTGGGATTCTCGTCATCATCGCCAGTGCCCTCGTCATTAGCCTCCTGTTTTATTGGATCATGACCAAGACAAAGAAGAAAAGGGTCCTGACACTCCAGGAAATCGCCCTGGAGCAACTTGCCCAGGCCCGCATCCTGATCGATGAGAATAAACCCAAGGAATTCTCCATCTCAGTATCGGACTGTATCCGCTCCTATATCGAAAAGCGTTTTAATGAACGCGCCGCGCACCGCACGACAGAGGAGTTCCTAAATGATATGTTAGCCAAGGAAGGTAATGAACTTTCCGCTTATAATGACCTTCTCGCCGACTTCCTCCGTTATTGTGATCTGGCAAAATTTGCCCAGTGGTCATTCAGTGCCGCTGAGATGGAGGAGATGATCACCTCGGCACAACGTTTTATTGAAGAAACAAAACCAAAAGATACAAAGGTGAAATCATGAGATTCATGTATCCCCAGCTTTTATGGTTACTCCTACTTTTGCCCTTTTTGGCTTTGCTCAAAGGTCGCTCGGGTAAATCGGCCAGCCTCACCTATTCGACAGCCACCCTCATCCGCCGGATAGGTGTCCCGACAAGATCCATGGCGGGACGGATGCTGCTTTTCCTGAAACTCCTGGCACTCGGGCTTTTTATTATCGCCTTGGCCCGGCCCCAATACGGGCGCGGCACCACCGAGATCGAAGCCAGCGGGATCGATATCGTCCTAGCAGTGGATATCTCCGGATCCATGGAGGCCTTAGACCTGACCCTCAATGGGAATAGTGCGAACCGGGTCGATGTGGTGAAATCCGTTATTAAAAAATTCATCGAAGAACGGTCCAGCGACCGGATCTCCCTCTTAGCATTTGCAGGGCGTCCCTACCTCGTGAGTCCCCTGACCCTGGACCACGATTGGCTCATCCTAAATCTCGACCGTCTCAGGACGGGCATGGTCGAGGATGGCACCGCTATTGGCTCGGCCATCGCCGCCAGTGTCAACAGGCTCCGAGACCAGAAAGCCAAAAGTAAAATCGTCATTCTCCTCACCGACGGGGTGAATAATGCCGGCAAAGTATCACCTGAAATAGACGCCGAAGCCGCCCGGGCCCTCGGGATCAAAGTTTATACAGTCGGTGTCGGCACCCAAGGTATCGCCCCTATCCCCGCCCGTGATCCCTTTGGTAATAAAGTCCTCGCCCAGATGCGTGTCGATGTGGATGAGCCCACCCTCCAAAAGGTCGCCGATATCACAAATGCAAAGTTTTTCCGCGCCACCGATACGGACACCTTGGAACGGGTTTACCAACAAATCGATCAGCTTGAAAAAACTGAAGTGAAGATGAAAAAATTCGAACATTACACCGAGCTTTTTGCCTGGTTTGCCGCCGCCGGACTGGCGTTAATCTGTATTGAACAGCTTTTGAGCAACACAAAGTACAGGAGGTTGCCATGAGTTTTCAATATACTTATTTACTCTGGGTCGGGCTCGGGGCTGTGGTCGCCGCCTATTTTGGCCTGAAATATTTCGAAAAAGACCGTCTTGCATTACTCTCACGCTTTGCCAGCGTCAAGCTGCTGGATGAGCTCACCAAGAGTGTCTCCTGGAAAAGGCGGCATATCAAACAGTGGCTCATCCTGATCGTCATCGCCCTTATTTTCATCGCCCTCGCCCGACCCCATGTGGGTTATACCTGGCAGGAAGTAAAAAGGCGCGGGCACGATATCCTTTTTGCCGTGGACACATCAAAGAGTATGCTCACCCCGGATATTAACCCCGACCGGTTGACCCGCTCGAAACTCGCCATCATCGATATGCTCGAAAAGCTCGAGGGAGACCGTGTGGGCCTGATCGCTTTTGCCGGAGGATCTTTCCTGCAATGTCCCCTGACAATCGATTATAACGCATTTCGCCAAACCGTCGAAGCCCTCGACACAAATATCATTCCCCGGGGTGGCACGGATATCGCCGGGGCCATCCGCGAGGGAATCGTCTCCATGTCGAGCGAAAGTAATGATCAAAAGACACTCATCATTATTACTGACGGTGAACAACTCGAGGGGGACGCCCTCGCCATGGCACGCCAAGCTGCCGGCAAGGGAATCAAAATCTTCACTGTCGGCGTCGGGACACCTGCCGGGGCCGTTATCCCCGTCCAAGCTCAGGATGGTTCGACAGGTTTGGTCCGGGATGCTGCCGGGCAGCCTGTCCGCTCCCAACTCAATGAAACCCTCCTCGCGCAAATAGCCGAGGCCACAGGCGGCTTTTACTCCCCCCTTGGACAACAAGGCCAAGCACTGATGGATATTTATGATAAAGGACTGGGCGGGGTGGAGAAAAAAGATATTGCGGAAAAAATGACCCGGGTTCCTATCGAAAGATTCCAGTTCCCACTTGTAGTAGCCATTATCCTCTTGATGATTGAATTCTTGCTCAGTGACCGCAAGAGCCGAGCTATCCCACGTCCCTTGCCCATTAAAAATAAATCTCTGATTATTCTCCTCTGTTTAGCCGGACTGAGTGCCTCCACCGGACTCCGAGCATCCCCTCAGGAAGCTGAAGCGCTCTACCAGCAAGGAAAATATGAAGAATCCCAAAAGTCATATTCTACAGCAGCAGATAAAAAGGCCTCCGACTACCGGTTAAAATTTAATGCCGGATCTGCCGCTTTTAAAGCCGGTGAATATGACACGGCTGAGAAAGACTTTAATGAAACCCTCAAATCAGAGGATCTGACCCTCCAACAAAAAGCCCTCTATAACTTAGGCAATACCTTTTACCGCAAAGGTCAACCCTTAGCCAAAGACAGTCCTGAGAAGGCAATCGCCCAGTGGGAACAGGCTTTAAAATCTTACGAAGGGGCTCTCACCCTCAATGACAAGGATGCTGATGCGAAGTTTAATCATGACTACGTAAAACGCAAAATCGAGGAGCTTAAGAAAAAGCAGGAGCAGGAAAAACAGAAAGACAAAAATAAACAAGACCAGAAGAAGGATGACCAGAAAAAAGATGGTCAGCAAAATGACCAAAAACAGGATCAAGGCCAGAACAAAGAAGACAAGCAGGATCAAAATAAAAAGGATGACCCCGGGCAAAATGGCCAAGACCAGAAAAAAGACGGTCAAGACAAGGACAAGGATAAAAATGAGGGGGACAAAGGTGACCAACCGAAAAAAGACAAACCTGAGGAGAAGCCCGGACAAGATGGCGGACAGCCCGGGGATAAAAAGGATCAAGGGAAAAAACCTGAAGAAACAGAAGGCATGCAAGGAGCCCCTCAACCCGGGCAACTCAGTAAACAACAGGCGATCCAACTCCTTGATTCCATGAAAGATTTCGAGAAAAAAATGCCCGTCTTTATTGACAATCCGAAAAATAACGAGGATCAATACAAGGATTGGTAACCATGATTAAACAACTGACATATACAACATTCCTCTTTTGCTTATTCATGGGCTCACATGTCTTTGCTAAGGATTTCTCGGTCACGGCAAATATCCGCCCCCCGACCATATCTTTGGGTGAGGCTGCCCAGCTCGAGATTACAATCAAAGGCGCCACATCGGCAGAAAGGCCGCTTATTCCAAAGATCGACGGTTTAACTATCCAGCCCGTAGGTTCACAAAATTTCCAGAATGTCCAAATTATCAATGGCCGTATGTCGGTCGATGCCGGGGTTACCCATATCTACCAGATCATCCCCTCTAAGGCCGGGACATTTACCATTCCCGGTATTTCTGTGGTGATTGACTCCAAAACCAGGGCGACAGAACCGATTGTCCTCACGGTACAGAACTCCACCCACCCACCCCTGCCCTCGACTGTGCAGGGCGCACCATCTCCCTCCTCGATCCCGGGCTCCCCTCAATCTCCACAACCGGTAGGCTCCACGAGCAAAGCAGCCATGCTAAAGTTATCATTTCCCCAGAGGAGTTATTATGTCGGGGAAACCATCCCCCTGATCGTGAAATTTTACCTGAATCCCCAAGTGAAACTTGTCGAGTTAACCCCTCCTTCCTTCGGAGGCGGATCATTCACATTGCCTAACCTGAATTTCCAGCCCATACAAAAAACGGAGATCGTTGATGGAGTCGAATACAATGTGCTTGAATGGAAAACATCCATCGGGACCATCAAAGAAGGGGACTTCGATGTCGTCAGTAATATCAAAGGGGTTATCGGGGTACCCACTCGGGCCAGACGCCCGGCAGGTATGGAAGGTGACTTTTTTGACAATTTCTTTAATCGTGGGACCGCAAATCAGGATATTAGTCTCGCCAGTGATGATCAAAAGATCGAAGTCCTCCCCTTACCCGAACAAGACAAACCCCGGGACTTCTCCGGTGCCATTGGTTCCTTCAAGATGGATTCTACCGCCACACCTACCACCCTCGTGGTCGGAGACCCTGTTACACTCAAAACCGTTATTTCAGGAACAGGTAATTTCCCCCAAATCTCAGCCCCCAAAATCAGTTCTGATAAACATTTTAAAACTTACACCCCGGGTTCAAAATTCGAGGCCTCCTCCGACAGTGAGATCACGGGGAAGAAGACCTTTGAGCAAATCGTGATCCCCACAGATCCTTCAGTCAAAGAATTACCCCCGGTTAATTTCAGTTTCTTTGATCCGACGCAGAAGAAATACATCACTCTCTCCTCCCCCTCAGTTCCATTGGTCGTGTCCTCCTCGGGGGCCTCACCCAGCACTAGCTACCAAAGTGCGAATACACCGGGGAAAGGCACAAAGGAGGCCCGCCTCAAGAAACAGGATGAGCTCGTCGAGAATAAACCTTTGATCGGTACTACCACCCATTCACTGACTCCTCTTAGCCAAGAAAATTATTATTGGATCGCCCAAGGTGTGCCGCTTGCTGTCTGGGGAATTTTCCTCGGTCTCTACCTCAGGCGCCACAAACTCGAGAATGACCCCGACCTGATCCGCAAACTCTCCATCGGCAAAGCTTTAAAGGAATACCTGAGCCAGATGGATCACGCGGCGGCAAAATCCGATACCCAGTCATTTTTCCAAGCAGCACGCCGGGCGATCCAGCAAGTCATCAGTGAAGAACAAAAATGTAATCCCGACTCGATCACCCTCGATAATCTCATCCACCAAGAAGGACTCGATGCTGAATATAAACAAGTCCTCGTCGAGATATTTGAAACAGCCGATATGGTCTCTTACTCAGGCACTTCCTTCGATGCTAAACGGCTGAATGAATGGAAAGATCGTATCCATAAGGCCATTACTGAAATCAGGAGGCATCAATGAGAAATTCCCTTTATTTCCTCACTTTCGCCTTACTCTCCCTTTTTCCGGGAGGACTCCGGGCCTCCAGTGCCCCCGAAAATACAGGGATTTTCCAGGCAGCAAATGTCGATTATCTTGGGGGGCGTTATGAAGATGCTATCCGGAAATATGAATCACTGGTATCGGGTCAAACCTTCAGTCCAGCCATCTTTTTTAACTTGGCAAATACTTATGCAAAGGACGGGAAAATAGGCAAGGCCATCGTCAACTATGAGAGGGCCCGTTATCTTTCGCCCCGTGACCCTGATATCCTGGCCAATTTAAAATTTATTACTCAGCAAGAACAAATTGCGCGTCCGGATGCCCGCTGGTTCCTTCAATACACCGTTTATTTGTCCCCTAACCAATGGTTCATCCTTTCATTCATCATGTTGGTTCTAGCTGCGGGAAATGGAATTGCGCGCGCACTCAAGCTCAATATCCCGGTCGCACTGAGAAAAAACATGATGCTCATCGTCTTACTCCTGGGAAGCATAGGATGCCTAGGCAGTGGATTCTATGTGCTCAGGAAATTCCAGTACGCAATCGTGACTAAACCAGAGACATCCATGACCCTCTCCCCCATTCCCGGCTCTCCACTTGTCACCGTCTTGACCGATGGACTCTTCGTTAAGCCTATCAAATCCCACGGCGATTACATACTTGTCCAGACTTTCAATAACCAAAAAGGCTGGGTCCCCCAATCATCCGTTGAAAACATCCTGATACGGTAGACACTCTTGAGAAATCCTTGGGGCAATTTGCACCAAGGTCAGTGCCCTGCTCTTTTATTGAATGCACTTTTACGTCGCACTGATACATCTATGGATAGGGTCATCCACTCCCTCTTATTTCTGGGACTTTGGATCAAAGACATCGCGGAGGCCGTCGCCGAGGAAATTCAGGGAGAGCAAGGTAATGGTCATGGTAGCTGCCGGAAAAACCAAGATCCACCAGTAGCTCGTGATCGGATTAATCACGCTGGCACCATCGGCGATCAAGGATCCCCAGCTCGAAAGGGGGGCTTGGATTCCTAACCCCAAAAAACTCAAAAATGATTCCTCCAAGATGACAACGGGCACGGTCAATGTCATGTACGTAATGACTACCCCGACGAGATTTGGCAGGAGGTGACGGAAGATGATCCGGGGAGTACTGGCTCCGAGGGAACGGGAAGCCATGACGAATTGCCTCTCCTTGAGCGCAAGCACCTGCCCGCGCACGATCCGGGACATGGTCAACCATTCCACAATCCCCAGGCCGATAAAGAGTAGTATAATACGGCCGTAACCGGAATAGTCACTCAAATGCATAAAGTCCAAGAGTCGGACTACGGATTTATCGAGGGCGGCAATCAGGACAATGACAAAAACAAGCCGGGGCATGGCATAAAGGATATCGACAAACCGCATCATGGTCTCATCCACCTTCCCCCCCGAATATCCGGAGACCATCCCATAAATCACACCAAAGCTCAGACTGACAAAAGCCCCTACCAGCCCGACGGCCAGTGACACCCTCGCCCCGTGCAATACTCGCACGAGTAAATCGCGTCCGTGGATATCCGTACCAAATGGATGAGCCAGGCAAGGAGCGGTGAATTGCGGGCCGCTGATGGATTCATACGTATATCCGTAGGTCAGCTTGATCAGGAGCGGACCAAAAACAGCCAATAAAGCCATCAATACCACGATAAAAAGGCCAATGATCGCCGCACGGTTACGTTTAAGCCGTCGCCAAGCCAGAGTCCATGGACCAGAAGATGTGACAGGAGCTTGGCTCATGATATTTTTATCCTCCGGTCGAGAAAGGTGTAAAGGATATCCACCACGAGATTCAGCACCACGAGTAAAATACAATAAACAATCACCACTCCGCCCACGAGGAAAAGGTCACGGTTAATCACACCAAAAACGAAGAAGGGACCCATCCCGGGGATTTTAAATATCTCCTCCACGACGAGTGAACCCGTCAGGATATTCGCGGCCAGAGGGCCGGCAAAAGAAACCACGGGAAGAATCGCCACTTTCAAGGCATGTTTAAAGAGGACCTTCCACTCGCTCAACCCCTTTGAACGCGCCGTCCGGACAAAATCTTGGTTAAGTGTCTCCAGCATACTCGTGCGCATCAGGCGGGCCACATAAGCGGCAAATGGGAGGGACAAGCAAAAAGCCGGAAGGATTAACTGCTGAATGGTGCCCCACCCTGCCACGGGAAAGATATGGGCATTCACAGCGAGAAAAAGGATTAATAAAGGAGCCGTCACGTAGGTGGGGATCGAAATGGCCAGCATGGCAACGAGCATCAATCCATTGTCTTGCCAGGAATTTTGCTTTAATGCGGCAAGGCTACCGATAAAAGTCCCAAAGCAAATTGCTAAAACAAAGGCGATACTCCCCAGCGTCGCTGAAACAGGCAGCGTCTGGGCAATAATCTCATTGACCGAACGGTTCATATACTTTGTGGAAAGCCGGAGATCCCCTTGTGCCACGTCCTTGAGATAGGATGAATACTGCTGCCAGAGGGTGCCATCGAGTTTATACTTTTCGAGTAATTTCTTTTCAACACTCTCAGGCAATTTGCGTTCAGCCGAAAAAGGTCCGCCGGGGGCGATCCTCATCAGGAAAAAAGTCAGTGTGACCACCACGAATAAAATGGGGATCAGCATCAATAATCTTTTGAGGATATAAATAAACATCACTTTTTCTTTTTATACATAAAGCGGATGGGATGTTCATCCACCAGATTATTCACGACACCACCGACTTTTTCAGGATCAAAGAAGTGGATGGCGACATTATAATAGAGGGGCAGGACCACGGCATCATCTTCGACGAGTATTTTCTCGGCTTGCTGAAAGAGCATTTCCCGCTTTTTGGTGTCAGGCTCCTGGTTAGCTGCCTCGATCAGCGCGTCAAAAGTCGGATTTTTCCAGCCGGTCCTATTATTGCCGTCATTACTCGTGAAAATACTCAGGAATGTATTAGCATCATTATAATCCCCGATCCAACTGCTCCTCGCCATATCGTAGTCCAGCGAAGACATTGTGCTCAGGTACACCTTGAACTCCTGTTTCTCGAGCTCAACATGGATCCCGAGCTCATTACGGAACATCTCCTGGAGCTCGGTAGCCACCTGCTCATTGAGTTCTGTTTTATTATAAAGTAAACGCAGGCGTGGGAACCCCTTGCCGCCGGGGAACCCTGCTTCCGCGAGCAACTTGCGCGCCTGGTCAGGATCGTAGGCACCTTTTAAAAGCGAGGTGTAATTCTGTGTACCCGGCGGGACCATCCCGTAAGCGATGGGTTCTCCCGCTTTGGTGATCTTATCCACTATCCTTTGTTTATCCACGGCCAAGGAAATGGCTTTCCGGACTCGCACATCATTATAGGGAGGCCTCGTCACATTAAACCGGTAAAAATAATCCGCAAGAATAGGGCCTGAGTGGAAAAAGGGTGTCTTGCGCAATTCCCCAAAAAGCATGGCCGGAACCAATCCCCTGTCGAGGATCAGGTCCGCTTCACCAGAATAAAAGAGATTAAAGGCTGTGCCCGCCTGGCTCGTCGGGAGAATATCCACCACCTGCAATTTAACATTGTTTTTATCCCAATAATAAGGACTCGCCTTGATTTGAATCCGGTCATTAATCCTCCAGTCCTGGAGCTGGTAAGGCCCGTTTGAAACCATTTTCCGGGGTTTAATCCAGTCATCCCCGTATTTCTCTATCGTGGCCTGATGTACTGGCATCAAGGTCGGGAACGCCACGAGATCTAAGAAAAACGGAGTGGGGGCCTTGAGCTCTGTGACCAAGGTAAAGTCATCGGGAGCTTTCACCCCGACAGCAGAGAAATCCTTGATTTTACCGGTATTAAACTCTTCGGCATTCCGGATGAAATAAAGCTGGGAAGAATATTTCGAGGCCGTCTCAGGTAGGAGCGCTCGTTTCCATGAATAAACAAAATCAGGCGCCTTTACCGGATCCCCATTACTCCACTTTGCATTTTTGCGGAGGTGGAATGTATAAGTCTTCCCGTCAGGGGATATCTCCCAGCTCTCAGCTACCCCAGGAATAATCTCGCCCTTTTCATTCCGGGCGGTGAGTCCTTCGAAAAGGGAGGTCACTATGCGCCCGTCGGCTTGAGCCGTAATAATCGCCGGATCAAGGGATTCCGGTTCTACCCCGTTAATAAAGACAAAATCCGCTTTTTCTTTTTGCCGGAAACATCCGGAAGATAAACCAAAGAGAAATAATAAAAAAACGACACCGGAGCCCTTTAGGATAAGGTTTACCGATGTCGTTTGTCTGAAACTCAAGTTTATCAGTGAAATTAAGGATTGGTCTTGGTAGGTGCTGGTGGGGTAGCAGCCGGGGCATTTGTCACTGTGGCTACAGGGACGTTTGTACTGGGGACATTCACAGGGGTAACTGCATTTTTATCCACTTGCTCCGCCACCTTCTCCAAAGTGCTCTTTGTCAGCCCGCCTGAGGGGCGATGGGCAAAGAACCAGCTCAATGCAATGCTGAGCAGGAAAAAGGCAACAGTCAGCCAAAGTGTGAATTTCTTCAGGACATTGGTCGTATCCGCACCAAATGCCGTATCCATGGTGCCTCCACCGAAAGTCGCTCCGAGACCTTCATTCTTTGACCGTTGCATCAATACCGTCACGATCAAAAGCAGGCAGACAAAGAAATTTAGCACCATTAATATCCCGATAAAGATATTCGCATACTCTTTAAAAAAACCCATCATTGCCAAATTCATCATAATTTTCCTTTATATCATTTAACCGCAGCTTTGACAATCAAAGCAAATTCGCGGGGATCGAGACTGGCACCACCCACCAAAGCCCCATCAATATCTTCTTGATGGAGAAGCTCTTTGGCGTTTGCAGCCTTCACACTGCCACCATATTGGATTCGTAATTGTCCTGCAAGCTTTTCTCCGTACATTTCTGCCAGAGTCTTGCGGATCAGGGCATGCACCTCTTGGGCCTGCTCGGGAGTGGCGACCTTGCCGGTTCCGATCGCCCAAACGGGTTCATAAGCCAGTACTAACTCAGTAATTTCTTCGCCCGTGATATTAGCTAGGCCTTCTTTGACTTGGGAGGTGATCACCTCGACGAGTCTACCCGCCTCACGTTCAGTCAATGTCTCACCGATACAGAAAATCGGGCGTAATCCGGCGGCCAAAGCTGCCTTAATGCGTTTATTGACGGTTTCATTGGTTTCACCAAAAAACTGGCGACGTTCCGAATGCCCGATGACGACATAGGTGACTCCGAGGTCTTTAAGCATGTCTGTGGATATCTCGGCTGTGAAGGCACCTGATTTTTCCCAGTAAACATTTTGGGCACCGACTTGGATATTTTTTGCTCCCGCGATCTCGGTGGCCACAGTAGCAATCGAGACGAAGGAAGGAACAATGACCGCTTCAGCACCATCAAAGGCCCCGAGTTCAGTTTTGAAAGCCTGCATGAAAGCCTTTGCTTCCGTGCTGGTTTTATTCATTTTCCAATTTGCAGCGATGATTTTTTTTCTGGACATATCTTTATTCTCTTGAAATTTTCGGATTATTTTTCAGTTAATGAGCTGATACCGGGGAGGACTTTTCCTTCGAGGAATTCCAGAGAAGCCCCGCCGCCCGTGGAGACAAAAGTCATTTTGTCTTTGAGCTTCGCTTTTTTCACGGCTTTAACAGAATCCCCGCCGCCAATAATGGATTTGCAGTTTTTATTATCGGCGATGGCTTGGGCGATAGCGAATGTTCCTTTGGCGAAATCCGCGATTTCAAACACACCCATGGGTCCATTCCAAAGGATAGTTTTGGACTGGGCGATTTCCGCCGCGTAGAGTTTAACGGTTTCAGGCCCGATATCGACCCCTTCCCATTCGGCAGGAATCCCTTCACCGGGTTTGGATATCTGGGTCGCGGCACCTGCTTTGAATTCTTGGGTAATCAAGGTATCGACTGGCAGCAGGAATTTTACACCTTTAGCCTTAGCTTTTTCAAGGGC
>JAWXBN010000065.1 GCA_034440155.1 Verrucomicrobiota bacterium
ATCCCTTTCTTCGCGCAATTTGCACCGTGAAGAATGGTGGGGATCGGGATGGGCAAACTTAATTTTCGCCTGTAGGGCGACCGGCCCGGTTGCCGAAAGCCGGATGTGACCGTGAAACTCTGATCCCGAGAAGGCAAGCAGGGCCGCTCGCCCTACAAAAAAAATGGAAAAAACTCAGCGTTCCTTCGCGGGAAACTCTTCCCCCCCCCAGAGTGCAAATTGCGCGGGTGGGAACAAGACACATTCCCTGACGACGGTGGTGATCTCGTTCTTTTACGGACGGTCGGTGGGGGCGGTGCGTCGGGTGTCGATGGATTGTTGGACATCGCTGGTCACAGTCTCAGCGGCCTCCTGGACTTCGAGGCTCATTCCGGCGTTAGCTTCCTGTGACATTTGGGAGATGGGGTCATTGCCGCCATTTGGTGCATCCAAGGGGGAACTATTCGGCGAGGAAGGATCGGAACCCGGTTGAGCACATTGTTGAGCGGCGGCAGCCTCCTGTGAGGCTTTTTGGGCACTGACAGACTCGGTGGCATCCGCGATGTCATTCGTATATGCCGGTGACTGGAAGATTAGGATCAGTGCGAAGAGAAACCCGAGTGTTTTCATGGAGACACCATAATCCAGGACGATTTGTTAAACAAGAGGATAATCAATCCTTCAAAAATGCCGCTGGCAAATTTCCCGGGGGATGATTACGCTTCGGGCTTCAACAAAAAGAAAATGTTATGAGAGTATTATCCGGTATCCAGCCCTCGGGCATCCTTCATCTCGGTAATTATTTCGGGATGATGCGGCCCTCCCTTGAATTAGCGGCAAAAAATGACGCCTACTATTTTATCGCAAATTACCATGCCCTGACTTCGCAACCTGAAGCCGCTGACCTCAAGGGCTTTACATTCGAGGTCGCCTTGGATTTCCTCGCCTGTGGGCTCGACCCCGCCAAAACCGTCCTTTTCCGCCAATCCGATGTGCCCGAGCATGTTGAGCTTTCCTGGCTCCTGTCCCAAGTCACCCCGATGGGGCTTTTGGAACGCTGCCATTCCTACAAGGATAAAACCGCCAGGGGCGTCGCTGCTAACCACGGGCTCTTTGCTTATCCGGTTCTCATGGCCGCCGACATCCTCATTTACCAGGCGGAAGCGGTCCCTGTGGGTAAAGACCAGAAACAACATCTGGAAGTCACCCGTGACATTGCGATTAAATTTAATGAAAAATATGGTGAGACATTCCATATTCCCGACCCGATCATCCAAGAGGAGGTCGCCGTGATCCCCGGCCTCGACGGGCAAAAAATGTCAAAGAGTTACCATAACACGATCCCGATATTTGGTGAGGAGAAAGACATCCGCAAAAGGGTCATGGCGATCGTGACGGATTCCCTCCGCCCCGAGGATCCGAAAGACCCGGATCAAAGCACGATTTTCCAGCTTTATCAATTAATCGCGAACCCATCGGATACGGAGCAATTTGCGGCGCGATTTCGCCAGGGTGGAATGGGTTATGGCGACGCGAAAAAAGAATTTTTTGCTCGGATCTGGGAGTATTTTGCCCCGGCTCGCGCCCGGCGCGAGGAGTTACTCAAAAATAAAGATCATATCGAGCATGTCCTGCGTGAAGGAGCCCAAAAAGCCCGGGCCATAGCCGAAAAAACCCTCAAGTCAGCCCGAGAACGTGTCGGTATCGAGTAGGGAAAATCGAGCAAAAAAACTTTAAAAAAGCCTGTGATCATGCGGGCTGCACACACAATCAAAAGGAATTTAAAAAAATCTTATGAAAATCGCCGCTGGCAGCAAATTACTTTTTATCGGGGACTCCATCACGGATTGTGAACGCGCCCGCCCGGTGGGTGAAGGACTTTTTGACGCGGAAGGGAAAGGGTATGTATCGATCGTCAAAGCCTATCTGGCCGCCGTTTGCCCGGAGAAAAAAGTCCGGGTCGTGAATATGGGGACGAGTGGAAATACGGTCAAAGACCTCGCCGTCCGTTGGAAAACCGATGTGCTCGATTTAAAGCCCGACTGGCTCTCGATTATGATCGGGGTCAATGACGTCTGGCGCCAGCATGACCTCCCGCTCCAACCCGAAACACACGTGTATTTGAAAGATTTCACCCGCATCCTCGAGCAGCTTGTCGCCAAGACTAAACCGCAAGTGAGCGGGCTCATTTTAATGACCCCTTTTTATATCGAACCCAATCCCGCTGACCCTATGCGCGCCATGATGGATGAGTACGGCAAGGCCGTGAAACAAATTGCGCGCAAACACGGGGCCATTTGTATCGACACCCAGGCCGCGATGAATGAAGTCCTCCGCCATTGCCACGCAAACTCTATCGCCTGGGACCGTGTCCACCCAAATCCCACCGGCCACATGATCCTCGCCCGCGCTTTCCTGAATGCCGCCGGGTTTTCCGAGTAAGAGAAAAATATTGATAACCAATATAAACAGGAGCAAAAAATTGGAGATGAGATTTTTCATGTAAAAGTCCCATTTGTCCATATTCGTGCACAGGATGGAGTCATTGACAGGGCAATAAAGCCCTTACATCTGGATAAACCCACCACTACTGAGATTTATGAGCGTGGGGACTCTTGGATTGGTAAGGTCAAGAGGTTAAGGGTAAATAATTGTCTTCCTGAACTAATGATTTTCCCTGTTGTACGTCCAAGCAATAATGAAAAGCGTAGGGCAGCTGCGATCGAGATTGAACAAGAGTTAATCAATATAGGGGCTCAAACTGTTAATCTTGCCGATGAAAATGCTCTCTTAGAAAAGCTTGTCCTAGAATAATTTTTTCCGAAAAAATGAATGGAACAATTTAACGGAGACTTTTGAACCGCTTTGTAACTCAGGAGCAATGCGGAAAAGAAGTTTCAGATTCAGCGTGACAATGATCCTTGTGACTGTCCCACCGAGGATATGGATCCAAAGATGCGGGAGCAGGATCGCCATGAGGGAGGGGGGACATCATGATCACACACAGGAGTGTATAACCAAGCGGTGCGCTGCCGCGCTAAATCCGGTCGCCCGATTCCCCAGATCCATGTACCCGACCGACGACAAGGAATCCCGGCCCTGAAAAGGCCCCCTCGCTTTTTCCAAAAAGAAGCGTCTTTGGCGATTTTGATACGACGATAGACTTTAGGCGGAAGTTTTTTAGAAACTCGGGGCTTTGACCACAGCCTGCCCTCGGCCAGAGAAAAATCAATTCACCGTCTTTGAGACGGTAGTCGTTAAATTGGGAAATACGTTTTTTATTTAAATCGGGGTCCCCTTTATGCTAGTCAGTAGGGGATGGCGAAAAAATATGAGGAACTCAGCACGAGTAACGAGGACTATTTAGAGCGGATTTATGAGCTCATCGAGGATAAAGGTTATGCCCGTGTCTCCGATATCGCAGCCTCGCTTTCATTAAGCCGGCCGAGTGTCTCGGCGATGGTACAGCGCCTGGCCAAGGGTGGATTCCTTTCTTACGAGAAGTACCGTGGCCTCACCCTGACGGAGAAAGGCAAAAAAATCGCCCTCCGTGTGAAATACCGCCATATCATCTTGGCGGAATTCCTCACCCATCTCAATCTCGACCTCGACACCGTTCTCAAGGATGTCGAAGGCATGGAGCATCACATCAGCCCCGATACCCTCCAGAAAATCGAAACCCTTGTCCGTTACTGGCGTAAACACCCCGAACAAATCAAAAAAATCCTGGCTTCTTGATCCCTCCGGACTTTTCTGCGCGCGGACTCCACGGCAGGACCACGGTGTAAACAAATTGCGCGGGGGGGTTAATGGACTTTTTTCAAGAAACTGGCATCGATATCGATAGACACCGCACGCCCCACCATATCGATTTCAATGACGAAGGTCTGCTTTTCCTTGAGCTCGACAACGTAACCTTCCATCCCTTTGAGGGATCCAGAGGTGATTTTAACCAGTGCACCTTTTTCGAAGTTTTCATAGGGGGCGATGGTATATTCACTGGCCAAGGCGCGCCGGAGCTGGTCGAGCTGGAAAATGAAATGGGCCGTTTCGGGCGGCTTGACAATGATGAAATGGGCGACGGTTTCGTTAAAATGCGATATTTTGAGATCATTATGGTCTAAGCGCCCGAAAAGGTAACCGGCAAAAACAGGGATGAGGCTTTCATATCTGCGTATCCGGGACGAGCCGGATTTTCTTTCCATGGCTTTTTTATAAAGAGGCAGGAAAGAGGGGCGGGTTAATTGCGCCATCATTAAAGCGGATTTTTTCTCTTGCCGGGGTTTGGAATGAATAACGTAGTAAGAACAGGTTTCCCAGTCCATGTCCTGGAGGTCAAAAAAGGCTGATTCAAGTGAAATGGCTGGGGGGATGGTTAACATCTGTTTTGTCGAACATAAGCACACGCATCGGAGGATTCAAGGTCATCTCCCGGATTTATTTGAATCACATGTTGCATTAATTATCCACGGCCTTTAAAAAGTACATCCCATTTTTCACCATGCCGACCACATTATCACCAGATCCATTCACGCCGCTTTCACAAGATGAAGGCAAATCTTTTGCAGAATATCTGGAGTATTTCGACCGTGGAACAAAGAAAAAAGGAACGGATTATTACCTGAGGGGAATGGTAAAAACGCTCTCCTGTATCCAGGTTGACAGGAAATATATGGCGTATGTGAAGGGAACGAGCACGTATGCCGTGACCCTGGAGTATGACGATGGCGATTGGTATGGGGAATGTACTTGCCCTGTGGAAATGGATTGTAAACACGCCTATGCCGCCGCGCTCACGCTGATGAATAACTCCTTCCAAGAGAATGAACGCGAGGCCATGACGTCAGCGGCGGCCAAAACCGGAAAACAACCCATCTATCAGGCCCCAGCCGGGAACCGGGCCCAAGCCAGTGTGTCCCATTTGGCTAGCCTCGCCAAAATCCAGACCAGTATGGAAGCAGCCCTCGAGCGCCATTTACACAAGGAAGAGGATACTTTCCTCGTGAAACTCTCGAAGGCCTTTGAGGAGTACAAAAGCGGGTTGACCTACCAGCCTAATGTCCTCGCCCTCTTGCAGAACCGCATTTATCAGCCATCGGCATTAGAGTTACCCACCGGGGCAAAAACGGATATTTTTGAGTTCTACCACTGCCTCGCCCATGTCATGACGACCAAATACCGGATCGCCCCCCCCGAATTCATGACCCACTTGGAAAAAGTGCAGCCTGCCGGGCCGGTTTATAAAGGGTGGATTAAAAAAACTGAGATCGATTTTTGGGGTAAACTTTTTAAGACAAATTATACGGCCCCGGATGATACTCAAAAAAGCGAGGTTCAGCTCCGGATGTTATTACGCAAGGAGGGATTAACCCTGGAATACAACCAGCTTCCCGGGACAGGTTTCCGCCGATGTACAGGGTCAAAACTCAAGGAATTGATCCTTTCTTTCCGTGATCAACAGATAGATTTCCCCCCCGTTTCACAACAATTATGGACTTTATTCCTGAGCCACACCGGGGATGAGGTTTTCGGGAATGGCTGGGCCTACGACAATAACCGGATTGCCGCTTTGGTGGATGAATTAATCCATACCCCGAGCCTGGAAGCCGTCGTCTTGAATGAAGCGGGCAAACCTTTTATCCGGCCACAAGCCCCATTGACCTGGCAGCTATTACTCGAAACCGGGTCGGAGGATGAATGGTACCGCCTGGCTCTGACCAAGCCCGACGGGGAAGCCTTTAAGGACCCCACCCTTTTATTGATCGGACGTCCGGCGCCGGGGAGTGACCCCGGTTTTGTCCTGACGGCTGACACGATCTGGAAAGCACGGTTACCCGTCTGCATTAATGATTTGGATCTGTCGGAACCCCAGCTCATGCCGGTGGAAGCCCTCGCGACACCCGAAGGGATTACTTTCTTGAGTCAGCTCGGGGTGGATATGCCCGGGGGCCTTCAAGAACGCATCCATAAAATCGAAATCCGGCTCCAAGTGTCCGTTAGGGAACTCGTCACCTCGGAAAAAAAGGCGCGCCCGGGAATCGCCGTGGAGTTATTCGCTCTGGGCAATGACGGTAAAGCCATCGATACGTATCAAGCCGACGGCTGGCGTAATGCCGCCAAAAAAATGGTGCTCAAAAACCAACCGAAAAATCGGATTATCGTCGCCGACCGTTCAGCCCTCGCCCATGCTTCGAGGATTATTGGTCGTTCAGGGGTGGTCTGGGATTGGGATAAAAGGATTTGGTACAGGAAATATGACGCGGATTTTGTCGGGGACTTTCAGGCATGGATCAAGAACCTGCCCGAAGGGGTCGAGTTAAATATCTGGCCGGAACTGCGGGACCTGCTCGTCGAGAGTCAACCAGCCCGGATCACCGTTGATTTGCGCGAAAGCGGCATGGATTGGTTCGACCTGCGGCTGAACCTTTCTACCGGTGATATAGAGTTCACCGCCGACGAAATAAAAATCCTGCTCAAGGCCAAGGGGCAATTTGTTAATCTCCCTGGGAAAGGCTGGAAGAAGCTCGAGCTCGATGCCGATGAAAAAGCTTTCGCCGCCTTGGATGCCCTCGGCAGCGATTGGACTACCGACGTCGGCCAGACCAGGATGGTTCACCTCCTCCAGCTCATCGGACAGATGGAGAATCCGATCCTCGCCGACGAAATCCGCCTCAAGCTCCGGCAACGTATTGCCGAGTTTAAACAATTTACTCCGCCCTTGCCTAAACAAATCGAGGCGACCTTGCGCCCCTATCAAATGGAGGGATTCCACTATCTCTCGACACTCGCTGGCAACCGCCTCGGTGGCATCCTCGCCGATGACATGGGGCTCGGGAAAACCTTGCAGGCCTTGTGCTGGATGGCTTGGCTTTTAGAGCAGGACCCGAGCGGGTGCATCTTGATCGTCTGTCCGAAATCCCTTGTGGGTAACTGGCGCGCGGAGGCTTTGCGATTTTTCCCTTCCCTACGCGTGGCCCGTTGGAGGCCCGGCATGGACCAATCCTCGGAGAATGAAATCAACAAGGCACAATGCTTGCTGGTAAATTACCAGCAACTGCGCCTCGCCCAGGAATTCTTCGCGACCAAAGACTGGAAAGCCGTGATCCTCGACGAGGCACAGCATATTAAGAATCCCGACAGTATCACCGCCAAAATCTGTCACCACCTCCGTGCGTCCCAACGCCTGATCCTCACCGGCACACCCATCGAGAATCGCCTCACGGACCTTTGGAGTCTGATGCAATTTGCCATGCCCGGGATATTGCCAAATAAAACGGCATTCCGCCGCGATTTCGAAAAAAATGCTGAGCCGCGTGTCGCCGGGATATTACGTTCGCGTATCCGCCCGTTTATCCTGCGCCGGACGAAATCTCAGGTCGCTAAGGACCTCCCGCCCCGCACGGAAGAAGATATCATCTGCGAGATGGAGTCCGCGCAAAAGGCCGCTTATATGGCTGAACTCAAAACAGCCCGGCAGATCCTCTCCGGCGTGGCCAATCCGCAGGAGTATAATAAGAAACGCTTTAATATCCTCACCTCACTCTTGCGCCTGCGCCAGATCTGTAACCACCCGGCCTTAGCCAAAATCAAGACGGATAAAGATTTTATCGCCACGAAAGTCGAGGCCCTCGATGAGGTGATCAGTCCCTTGATCGAAGAAGGTCACAAAGTTTTGATTTTCTCGCAATTTGTCGAGATGATCACGCTCCTGACAGCCCACGCGAAAAAAGCCGGCTGGCCATTACACGTCCTGACCGGCCAAAGCGAGAATCGGGAGCAAATAGTCGAGTCCTTCCAGACGAAGGAAGGCGGGGGTGTCTTCTTAATCTCACTCAAAGCGGGGGGATTTGGCCTGAATCTGACCGCCGCCCAGTACGTCGTCCTCTTTGACCCGTGGTGGAATCCCGCTGTCGAGAATCAAGCCATCGACCGCGCCCACCGGATCGGCCAGGACCAACACGTCATCGCCTACCGCCTGATCGTGAAGGACTCCATCGAGGAAAAAATCCGCTTACTCCAGAAAAAGAAAAAAGCCCTCGCCGAAGGTGTCGTAGACGAGGAGAGCTTCGCCCAGACCCTCTCCCTTGACGACATGCGTTTCCTCATCGAAACCAGCCTCGACACTTGAAAAAACGATTTTCCACCATGCACTCAGCATGTCTCATGACGTTTGAGCGCAGGTATCTGTCCTAAAAATCCGATGAGTGCTGAAAGATCCAAATGCGCACACACCGAAAATAGGCAGACAAACACAAAGTCATTTTGGGCGCTGGCGACTCGATTAATCTGCTCCGCATGTTTCTAGAGAATCCCGTCTCCCACTATCCCAGTTTACTTTATCTTCGGGAAGGGGTCTTCATCGTTTAATATCCGCCGCCCTCACCGCGATCTCTTGATGACTCAGTGATCGTAGTAGCACTCCCTGAGCCGCCGAGGAGTTCCGCTTTGGCCTGATCCCAGTCAGACTTGAATACATTTTCCGTCGAGTATCCATTGATGATGGCCAGCTCACGCTCACGGTTCATCACCATTTTACTTGCGACCGTTCTGAGGCCATTTCCTTGGAGAGTGATGGCTTTTTGATTAGAGTGTATATTCATAGGGATTAATGCTCCTGACTGGGAAGACGAAGGTGATGAGAGTATCTACCGGCTACGCGGAGATTTAGATTTTTTGGATGAGCCGCTATTACTTTTACCCGCGGATTTCCGTATTTCCTCTGTGACTTCTTGACTAGTGGCGTGGGCAATTGGCTCAGCAGGAGATGTGATATACTGGACATCAGTATTCTCATTCCACGGACCACGGGCATCGATTTCCCCCTCCTCACCCGTTCCCGTTGAGTCATTATAATACTGCTCCACAATTCCAGGGGTAGGAGGTATTTTTCCGATGACCAGTGGATCTAACCCCATGCTCTCGAGAGCCGCCATGAAAGCCTTTAGATGGGTGATCTCTCGGGTCATCAAAAACTGTAGCGCGTCCTTTGTGCCTGCATCGTCGCAGAAGTTTATGAGTCGCTCATAGACGATTTTTGCTCGAGCCTCAGCTGCGATATTGCTGCGCAAATCGACATCGAGCTCACCCGTGATCTTTAAATAATCTGCCGTCCATGCGTTGCCCATGGAGTTGCACAGAGTCACTCCTCCTCCGCCAGCAATGGCGACGAGTGGGTCTGCCTCTGCTGCTTCACGGCCTGTTTTCATTGGTTTGAGATGCATGCGAGCCAGTGTCCCTACGATTTCTAAATGACTCAGCTCCTCTGTGCCAATGTCCATGAGTAAGTCTTTGAGCCCCGGGTCTTCACAGTTAAGACCTTGGATAGAGTATTGCATCGCGGCAGCGAGCTCACCATTGGCTCCGCCAAATTGCTCGAGGAGCATATTCCCAAAACGGGGATCGGGCGTGCCTACGTGAACGGTGTACATGAGTTTTTTAATGTGGTGATACATAGCGGAGTCCTGGGTTTATTTTTTTTGAGGGGAGATTTCTTTTTTGTGACAATGACTCTCGAGGTACTCCCCCGCAGGCATTGTCATACGTAAGGCAGCGGTACAAACGGATCTCTCGGGCCATGCCGCCCCACGCTACGATATACTCAGCGATCAAGTCCACGTAGCATGACACGGCCTGATAGACCTTCTCTAAAAGCTCGTGGAGCCCAAGGTACTCAGGGCCCTTTACATTCCAGTAAGCTTGCTTCATTTGCATTTGCAGGTCCACCGCCTTTGCGAGACATTGATTCATTCTGATCATGGGCTGGACTGTGTCGGGGGAGGACTTGTCGATGCTCTGGTCTATATGAGAGTATTGGAGAGCGTGTCCGCTGGCTGCTGAAGGCACAGAGAGTGCGTGTGGATGGTCCTCCTTGTCGGAGCGATGCGAGGGGGTCAGGGTGACCCTGACATATTGTGTCGGGTCTGATTCTACCGCTAGCTGATCGCTTTTACTTTCCATCTCTTTAATAATAAGAGGGGGGCGGTAAAAAATGTATGGGGTATAACCCTACTTTGAGTGTAAAAAAAAAGAAGATTTACCTGAAGCGCGATATTGTATTGAAGTGCTCTGGGATACCAAGGCGTGATCTCGTACTGGCTGTCCGAACACGCGAAAGTCTCCTGGAGAGATAAGACGAGTAGGCGTGCGGGTCTCCGTCCCCATGAAAGAGCCAGAAGGTCATGAACTTCCTTTTTGGTCAAGACCACCGGGCGCGTTTCAGGGGTTTTGGCACGGACGATCCCCCCCATCATCCCGAGATCACGTTCAAGCACTCGCCCATACAGGAAGACCAACGCATTCAAAGCTTGGTTCTGTGTGCTGGAGGCTACCTTTCTTTCCGTGACCAAATGAGTCAGAAAAGCGGCCACCTCCGCCCCGCCCATTTCAGAAGGATACCGTTTCCCATGAAAAAGGAATGTAGCGCTGCACCCAGTCCACATAATTTTCTTCCGTACGAATCGAATAATGCTTTACCCGGATAACTTCCCTCACACGCTCCAAAAGCTTCGGAGCCTACTGCACTGCACTTTCTTACCTTTACTTCCCTACCCTCTTTGATTAATACCTGTTAGGCGACTTCCGAGCGTCCACACCAATGCCAGCAATCTATTCCAACGCATGAGAACGATTATTGCCGCTATGTTTATCTTTGCAGCTTCGCCCGGCTACGGATGCACGGTCTGCGACACAGCAACGGGCTCTGCGGTGCGCGCTGGCATTTTCAACGGCTCGTTTTTTATAACGTTCATTGAGGTTGTAGCGACCTTTCCGGTGCTCGGCCTCGTCCTTTACTTCGTTAACCGCTACCTACCTGACTAAACTATGAACACATCCATCGTTACCAAACCTCTCACTCGCGCAGGCATCTTTCTCGGGGCTGGCCTAGGCGGCTTTGTGGACGGCATCCTCTTCCACCAGATTTTCCAGATTCACGCCATGCTGAGCGCGCGGCTCCCAAAGGACTCGATTCGTAACATCGAGATCAATATGTTCTGGGATGGACTCTTTCACACCTTCACTTGGATCATGACGGTCGTCGGTCTGACTCTTTTGTTCCGCGCCCACGCGGTGCGCAACATCCTCTGGTCGGGACGCCTCTTTGTCGGGGCGTTATTCCTCGGCTGGGGA
>JAWXBN010000066.1 GCA_034440155.1 Verrucomicrobiota bacterium
CTTGGGCGACTGCACCGTGCGATCCTCAGCGGGATGGGGCAGGATAAAATAATGCCACAGAGCATGCAGTGCATACAGGCCGCCAGCGATCAGAAGCACGTAGGCCCAGCTCGCCGCGATGGCGGTCCCCGTCAGGATCCAGTGACCTGCGAGCATGACGAGTAGCCCCGATCCCGTGATCGTAGCGAGTCTGTAAAACGTGGAGCGGATGCCGACAAAAAACGCTTGCTGACGAGCGGGAAGTGCCAAAAGGTAAAAACCATCCACCGAAATATCATGAGTTGCAGAAACGAATGCCACGGCGATAAAGACTACGAGCGAGGCGACAAAGAAGAACGGCGAATTGAGCGTGAAGCTCGCTCCGACAAGGCCAAGAGCGAGCACGATTTGCATAGCCACGATCCAACCGCGTTTTGTGCCGAACATTTCTATGATGGGACTCCACAGCGGCTTGATCACCCATGGTAGGTAAAGGAGACTTGTGATTCCGATAAGTTTATTCGACACGCCAAGATCTTTGTAAATGACCGTGGACATGGTATTGACGATGACGAAGGCGAGGCCTTGCGCAAAGTAAAGCGTAGGAATAAAGGCCCAGGGCGTGCGCGCGTTAGTGGGCGAATTCGGAGGCGTCATGACTGATAAGAAATTCCTTTTCTGGGGTGCGCATACTTTTGATTTCCGTTGGCGTTGTTATGGAGAAAGGTAACGGGAAAGGGCGCCGAATACAAACCTTTTCCTGTTCCCCCCCTGTCTCGGCTGTCAAACGTCACTTCAAGAGCCAGATTCTCTCAAAAGACATCCGAGACAGGGGGGGGGACAGGAAGCGGAAATACCCACTTGAAACAACACTCCTCCGGTAGCCTGTAGAATCAGGCGGCGTCTTGATCATCGGAAATGAAGTAGCCGTCGTCGAAAACGACCGTCATCGGCCCTGCCGGGCTCGCGCCGGGGGTGGCCGCGCTGGCGGGTCACGCGAAAACTCTTCAAGACCCGAGGTCTTTGATGATCCCCATGTCATCAAAGCCATCATTAAAAAATCGGGCCTTGAAGCATTCGTTGCTGACGAGGAACGCAAAGGAGAGGAGGATGTGTTCAGTACGAAGTCGGCAGTGCACTCAGGGGGCGGCAGAGCCCTGTCTGCCCGGGGATCGGGCGTGCTCACTGCGTCCCCTCGTGCATCCGAGGGCGTCCCCGCCAGTCGGAACCATTTCCCGCTCCGAACGCCTTCAGGGCAATTTGCTCAAAAAGGGTGACGTGGGGTTTCTCGCGAAGTGCGGGAAGGCCGCAAAGTTTTTTTGGTTTTCCTGTAGGGCGACAGAGCCCCGTTTCCGCATGTCGGATGTCACCCTGAAACTCTGGCCCGTGGCAAGTGAGGGCCGCTTGCCCGATCAAAATCTGGGAACACGCGCAAATTGCTTTAAGAAGCGGTGGTGGGTGGCGGCATCATGTCCGGCGGCTTCACCGAGGGGAACCACGCGGTTCTCCACAGCGGAAAGGAAACTCGGCTGAAACGGCTTTGACCGAAGCCCTGAGTTACCAAAAAAAACTTCACCCCGAAAGGCCGTGTGATTAAACCAAAAACGAGACATGAATATCTATCTCCCTACACTGCTGCACTTGCCCATGGTGACTGTCGTTATTAGCTAACGATTTTCCAATGAGTTATGTCTGTGTCGCCAGGGGTGGGAGGGGTGTGTCGAGGTTGTCGGCGTAGGCGCGGACGAGCTCCGCCTCGAAAGTGTCGATTTGGGCATTAGACAGGACTGTCTTTGTACAGGCGAGGAGGAATTGTTTTTTCAGGGGGGGGCCGAGTTTAGAAAGTTTCTCCAAGGCAGTGTCCATGGAGGCGATGGAACATTGTTCCAGTGGCAAAATCGGATAACGGTCGTGGACATCGAGGACCTTCCATCCATGTGCGTATGCCCGGTTGATTTCAGCTTCCCCGCTTCCGCCCACATGTGCGAGGCAAGAGATCAATATCCGGCATTCCGAGCTCGCGGCATCCAGGGAGAGTAATTCCACCCGTGGCGGGGGAATGAGTTTAAAGAAAATGTCCAAGTGGCGGAGGAGGGTCCGTTCCAGACAGAACTCCAGAAAGTCCACCTGCTTATCGGCGGCGATGATCTGCGCAATTTGCGTACGGAAAACCTTATACTGGTCCGGGCTCAGTTGTTTCAGGGACGGAATACAGAGATCAAGCAAGGGTAAACGCTGGTCGATCTTGAGGGTTTGAAAATCGGACTCTAGGGACTGGAACTCAGCCAGGAGCGGTGCATCCACGATTCCCATGAGTAACTCATCCTTGCCCTCGGTGGAATAATTTTCTCCTGTCAGCAGGAGGTGGATCACCACGGCCCGGGCGGAAAAGGCATTGGTCGTCGCTGAGAGGATACCCGCTGGTAATGCGTCCATGTATCCCCCGGCAAAATCCAAATGTTTCGACTGGGCTGTAGCTGATTGAGCCATTTGCTCCATGGCACCCCGGTGACTGGGGGCACTTCCACTGAGCATGGATACACCGAGAACTGCATTGAGCCCCGAATCATTCGTTGCGAGGCCTCCCGCTGAGGATAATCTAGCTGAATCTGGCTGGGCATGACTTTTCACTCCTGCATCAAGGGTCGAGGCTTGTTTATCATCGAGCTGGATATTTGCGCCTGCAATCGCTCGGATCCTGTCTTCCAATGGTGGATGTGTGGCAAAAAGCCCGGACCAGAAACCAGTCAGGCTGCTGGAGAAAAAGAGGTGGCTGGCTTCAGAGGCATGAACCGAAGCGACCCGCGAACCGACCCCGCCCGTCATGATTTTTTTGAGTGCCCCGGCGATTCCTTTCGGGTTCCGGGTGAATTGCACGGCTGAAGCATCAGCGAGGAATTCGCGTTGGCGGGAAACGGCTGCTTTGATCATATTGGCAAAAAAGATCCCGACATAACCGATAATATAAATAGCGACTCCTAATAAGATCACAGCCAAGACCACGGCCATTCCGCCGCCCTTATCGCGGGAGCTGCTCGATCCCCGCGACATAGAGCCTGAAAACCGGAAAAAGAGATATCCGACCATTGCGATCAGGAGGATTCCATTAAGTAAGCCCATGAGCCGGATATTGAGTTTCATATCGCCATTGAGTATGTGGGAGAATTCATGGGCGACGACGCCTTGCAATTCATCCCGCGATAAAGTCTGGATACATCCGCGGGTCACGCCGACGACACAATCGCTGATGGTATTTCCTGCGGCGAATGCGTTAATCGACTCGTCTTCAAGGAGATAGATATCTGGGATCGGTATCCCCGAGGCGATGGCCATTTCCTCGACGACATTGAGCAATTTGCGTTCATCCGGGTCACTGGAGTGACGGGCGAGCAGGTGGCCCCCGAGCATTTCGGCCACGGTTTTTCCGCCGCCTTGGCTGAGCTCATGGATTTTATAGAGGCTACCGAGTCCGATGAGGACGGTGACAGAAACGCTGGTCATCAGGAAAAGGCTGGGATTCCACAGGGCAATTTGCGCGGAGGGCGCGGGCTCTCCGGGGGGATGTTGGCTACTGGCTGCGTAGGAGAGGGCAAAAACCGCCAGAAAATAGATGATGATATTGATCAGGAGTACGGCGAAGACAAAAAGGGCGAGGTATTGCCCCGTTTTTTTGCGTGCCCGCTCTTGGTGTTCGAAAAAATCCATGCTGTCTCAAAAGAAAAGGCCCGTACGAATACGGGCCCGATCAAAACCTTGTTTAGAATGAAACTTTGGGAGCTTCTTTTTCGGCGGCATTCGTGACTTCGAAAAGCTGAGCCGCAGAAAAATTAAACATTCCGGCAAAAATATTATTTGGGAAGATTTCGCGCTGGGTATTATAACCCATCACCGAGTCGTTATAGGCTTGGCGGGCAAAGGAGACTTTATTTTCCGTGGAGGTGAGCTCCTCGGTGAGCTGCATCATGTTTTGATTTGCCTTTAAGTCGGGATAAGCTTCCGCGACAGCAAACAAACGGCCCATGACGCCGCCGAGCCCGGCTTCAGCATTCATGAGGTTTTGGATGGCCCCTGGATCAGTGGGGTCTGCGGCGGCTTTTTCACGTGCCCCTGAGGCGATATTACGGGCTTGGACGACGGCTTCGAGGGTGCCGCTCTCGTGTTTCATATAGGCCCGGGCTGTTTCGACCAGATTCGGGATCAGATCATAACGGCGCTTGAGCTGGACGTCGATTTGCGAGAAAGCATTTTTATAGCGGTTCCGCAAAGTAACGAGGTTATTATAAATGGAAACGACCCAGAGCGCGATAATGATAAGGATAAATATCAATACACCCACGATGGCGAGCAAAATAATCCCAATAGTCATAAACGCTACATTAAGTTTAGTTTACGATTAATCAAGCGGATAAAGATTGAATTAACCCGGAACGATTTTTCTCTTCTCCTGGGCGGACCCGGATGGTTTTTTTCGCCCGAGGTTATCCTTCGAGGGCTTCCAGGTCCGATTTAACCATGAGCTCAGCGAGGGCTTTCATGCGGGTCTGGGGTTCCCAACCGAGCTTGGCTTTAGCTTTGGAATAATCACCGACAAGCAGGTCAACCTCGGAGGGGCGTTCGAAACGGGGATCGAAATCCACGTGATCGTGCCAGTCGAGGCCGACGGCTCCGAAAGAAGCGTCGAGGAATTCCTCAATGGTATGGGTTTCGCCGGTGGCCAGGACATAATCATCGGGTTCATCCTGCTGGAGCATGCGCCACATGCCCTCGACATATTCCTTTGCATAACCCCAATCGCGTTTTGATTTGAGGTTACCGAGGGAAATTTTTTTCTGGAGGCCTTTTTTAATGCGGGCGGCGGCGATGGTAATTTTGCGTGTGACGAAATTCTCACCGCGGCGGGGGGATTCATGATTAAAGAGGATGCCGCTACAGGCATGGATACCGTAGGCCTCACGGTAATTAACGGTGAGCCAGTGGCCCATGACTTTCGCACAGGCGTAGGGGGAACGCGGCCATAGCGGAGTGGTTTCTTTTTGAGGAACCTCCTGGACTTTGCCAAACATTTCCGAGGAGGATGCTTGGTAGAACTTGGTTTTTTTGGCGATGCCGGCTTCTTTAATGGCCTCAAGGATACGCCCGACCCCGACCCCAGTGACATCGAGGGTGTATTCAGGAATGTCGAAGCTCACGCGGACGTGGCTCTGGGCGGCGAGGTTATAAATCTCGTCAGGGGTGAGATCGTAGAGGAGCTTGACCAGCGCGACACTGTCGGAGAGGTCGCCGTAATGGAGGAAAAGTCTTTTGTCCGAACCGTGCTCATAATGCATCAGGTGGTCGATACGGGTGCGTTGCACGGAGCTGCTACGGCGGACGATGCCATGGACTTCGTATCCTTTATCGAGGAGGAGCTCAGCTAGATAGGAACCGTCTTGGCCGGTGATCCCGGTGATGAGTGCTTTTTTCATAAGATTAAGGGTCTTTCTAGAGGGGGGGTGTTGGTTACTTGAAATTTTAGGGTTTAACGGAATCCACCATTGCGCCGATAATCTGGCGGAGATCCTTACTGCATTCCCAGCCGAGGATGTGTTTGGCCTTGTCGGCATGCCCACAGGAGGCGACAGGCTCGACAGAGGTCACGAGGGCTTGGTCAAATTTGACGAATTCCCGCCAGTCCAGCCCGACGTGCTCGAAAGCAAATTGCACCAGTTCCTCGACAGAATGGAGTCTACCGGTGGCGAGGATAAAATCATCGACTCGGGGCTGCTGGAGCATCATCCACATGCCGAGGACGTAATCCGGGGCCCAGCCCCAATCGCGTTTTCCGGTGAGGCTACCGAGGACGAGTTCCTTTTGTTTGCCGGCTTTGATCATGGCCGCTGCATGCGCGACTTTCATCGTGACAAAACTCGTACTACGACGCGGGGACTCATGGTTATACAGGATCGCCGAGCAGGTGGGCATCCCGTATGCCTGACGGTAAATGCGGGCCATGTGGTGCCCCATGGATTTGGCGGCGCCGTAAGGTGTCGTCGGATTAACGGGGGTGGACTCGTCCTGGGGTGAATGGGGCGGGTCACCAAAAATCTCGCTACTGGCGGCAAAAAGGAATTTCGGTGGCTCGGAAAGGTCACGCAGGATTTCGAGAATCCGGAGGGTACCCATGCCGATACCTTCCACAGTGGTTTCCGGAATCTCCAGGCTCAGGCGCGGGCTGGATTGCCCGGCGAGATGGTAAAACTCCCGGGGCTGTACCTTAAAAATAATCCGGCGCAGGTGTGTGGCATCCTGGTAGGAACCATTATGCAGGAAAAGTTTTTGATTCAAGACACCCGGATCATTGACCAAGTGCCGGATATTGCTCGATCGCAGGCTGTCGGCGCGGTGGATCAGGCCGTGGACCTCATAACCCTTTTCGAGAAGGAGCTCAGTCAGATAGGAACCGTCTTGGCCGGTAATACCGGTAATAAAAGCACGTTGAGACACGGCTTCCTTTCTAGCAGTTTTTGAGCCGGTGGCAAATCCTCTTTATGACACAACTTCCTCTTTGCAATTTACGCGGGTGTGTGTTAGGTTATTCAAAGCATCAGGAGAGGTTCGGAGGAATAGGACGAACCCGGCAACCGAGGCAGGAGAAACGCACGGTGCCATGAGTGGTTAGCGAAAGCTTTTCACTCGATGTGCGATGGGGGAACCCATCGAAACACAAAATTCTCCACGGATAGACGACATACAACCGCCCGATGCTAAAGGTCATCGCAGGCGGTTTTTTAGTCTCTCCGAGAAAAAAGAAATCCTGCTGCGTCAAAAACGAAACCAAAAATCGAAAGGGACGCACCATGAGTAACACGACAAAAAAGAATACCACGACCAAAATCATTCCAACTACCACGCCGGAACCGGCCACACAAACCGGTTCAGCCGGGGGGCAGGCCTCTCGTCAAGAGACGGGAACGCTGTCGCTGCGGGTAAATGACACGAATGTGAACCATCATTTGTGGAATAACAACGGGACCTGGTGGCTCCACTACACGCTGCACCTGCCGGACTTCACCAAAAAACGGGTACGCAAATCGCTCCACACATCTTCACTGGAGCGGGCGCGCAAATTGCGTGATTGCCTACTGGAGAAAGACGGGACCGTGTCGGTATCGAATTGCGAACAGGTCGTCCCCCCGGACGGCTTGTCTGCATGAGCGGCTCGACGGCCCCCGACGATCTTTCATGCCCTTGTTTTGAAAATCGAAGGTTTTTGATGAGGGCTCACTTATCTCCTCACAGTTTTTGTGACTCGCCACTGCCCCTATCCCAACGGGATAAAATCATATAGCCCATGGTGGTGATGCACTTGCGTCATTACCATGGGTTCACTTTCAAATCCACCATCAACCCTGAAAGGGGTTGAATCTTGGCCGTGTGTGATGAAAATAGTCCTTGGCAGATACAACCCCTTTCAGGGTAAATCCTTGCATCCGGTTTCCCTCGGGGTAGATCGCGAGGAATACTTCCCAACCCCGGGCTATAAGATCGGAATCTTTTCAGGATACAGGAAATGACTCCTTATCCCCGTTATTCATGGTGAAAACTACCCGCCACGTCCGGCAAAAACGGCGCGAGGGAGAGTGTGCGCCCCCCCCAGCTGAAAAATCAGAGCTATACTGTGTTCATCCGAGGATAAAATATCCCCCCCTCGATCACCTTGGTGTCTTGGCGGTTCAAATTGATGGCGAGCAAATTGCGCGGACAAACTGACTTTTCTTTTTTTCCCCTAGCCATGTGCCCATTGTACCCGTGTGGCATGCGAGACACGTCTCGGAGACTTGACAGCACAGTCTTGCGCCTGCGTACTCCGAAGCCCGGCTCAGCGGTGAGTTCAGGAATGTTTTGCATACCGATACGCCATGGGCAACTTTACAATTTGCCAGAGTGTGATTATTTTACCAGCCTATGTTCTCAATCTCCCGTCAAATTGCCCAATCAAAACTATTCCAAAGATACATCCTCACGGTCATTGTCCTTGCCGGAATACTCATCGGCCTTGAAACCTCTCCTACTATAATGGCCAAGGCGGGGACATTCATTCATTTTCTCGATAAAGTCATCATCGGTATTTTTGTCTTAGAAATCACGATTAAAGTGATGGCAGCTTGCCCGCGGCCTCAGGATTATTTCAAAGATGGCTGGAATATTTTCGACTTTGCCATAGTCGCGGTATGCCTGCTGCCTGTCCCTACGCAATTTGTCGCGGTTTTCCGATTACTGCGTGTGCTGCGGGTACTCCGTCTCATCACCCATTTACCCCGTCTCCAAATGTTAATCGGGGCGATCTTTAAAAGTATCCCCTCCATGGGGTATGTGACCATGCTCACTGCCTTACTTTTTTATCTTTATGCTGTCACGGGGGTATTTCTTTTCCGGGAGAATGACCCTCTGCATTTCGGTTCTCTCTGGCAAGCTTTCCTGACTCTATTCGGCGTAGTGACTTTAGAGGGGTGGATCGATGTGATGAATATCCAGATCAGTGGGAGTGCTGCATTTCCGGAAATATTTGCCGGGACAGCCGTTCATTCGACTCCCCACCCTATTTTTGCTCCTTTCTATTTTATCTCATTTATTATTTTTGGAACCATGATCGTTTTGAATCTTTTTATCGGGGTCATCGTTAATAGTATGGAAGAAATGCACGAGGAAATCCTCTCACAGGAGGCTAAGATGAATAAACAAAATCTCTCTTCTACCGAAGGGCAAATTGAACGTGTCCTTGTACAACTCACCGAGATCCAGACATTCCTCCAGGAATTAAAAAACCAGCCGGCACAAGTAGAAGAAAAAAATAAGGTTTGAGCTTTTTTATGGCGGGCAAATTGCGTACGGGTCACCCCCCCCGGACGGCTTGTCTGCCTAATGGCCGCTTATTTTCTAAGCATAAAACAACCGAGACCCGCCTATCCCGGCGCAAATGAAGGGCCCCGCCCAAAAGATCATTTTCCGAATACGGAGCGACTCTTTATCCTCATCACTCACGATCCTCGGATCGTCATGATCAGGATAAATCCTTTGGTCGAGATAAAGCAAAATTCTTTTCCATAAAAATAGAGGATATGGTGCGACCGATGCCGTATGAGCTACAGGAATTTTCACCTTTGATAAATGAAATCCGGTGTAGGTAGGTAGCTCTACCTGAGGGATTAATGTTTCTTTGAGGAAGAACTACTGCCGGTGAAAAAGGACTCCATGTCGTCACCTGTTTTATTCATCGTTTTACCGACTTTTTCGGTGAATGTGGCGTCTTTTTTACCTTGGTACTTGAGTTTTTTCGTACGGAGCACATTACCGGTGTAGGCGGAGATCGTTAACTCGCCGAGGTGGTGGTTCTGCGCATCATAAACATTTAGAATCCAGATGGGATTGGACTCGGGATTTTCAGGTTTGATTTTGGTCAGGACATAATCCGCACGGTAAATGAGGAGGTTATTTTCTTTTTCAGCGATTTCTTTGGCCATTTTAAATGCCCCATCGGAATTCATCTTCAGTTTATTGAGGTCGATGGCGTATTTTTCACCGGCACCGCCGAAAAACTGCAAAGGACGCGATGTTTTTTTCGGGGTTGCCCCATCCATTTCAAGGATGAGTTTATGGTCTTTTTCCAGGGGATCGTAGAAAGTGACTTCCCAAATGACGGGATTTGGAGTGCCTTTTCCACCCTTGATCCCGAGGATGATTTCTTTGGCCTGAGGATTCACGTACCCTTGGGCGGCACGCATGGCCTCATAAGCAGACACCCGCGGAGTGACCTGCGCGGGTGCATACAATGAGAATGATATAACACCAAGAAAAATAAGGAATGCGGTTTTCATGCATCCAATATAAGCATTAGTTGAGCAAATCGGCAACCAAGGAACGCTCTTCTTTTAGTTCATTGATGGTCGTATCGATTTTGGACTGGCTGTATTCATCAATGGACAGGTCTTGGACAATCGAGAGTTTTTTCCCGTCACTGACGACTGGGAATGAGGTAATCAGGCCTTTATCGATGCCATAACTGCCGTCGGAGGCCAAACATACACTGTGGAATTCACCGGATTCAGTCGGGAAATGGATGGAACGAACGCTGTCAATGATGGCATTAGCGGCACTCGCGGCGGAACTAGCCCCGCGGGCTTTAATGATCGCTGCCCCCCGTTGTTGGACCGTGGAGATGAATTCCCCTTTGAGCCATGCGTGGTCTGTAATGACTTCCGTAACGGGTTTGTCGCCGATGGTGGCGTTCGTGAAATCAGGGTATTGGGTGGAGGAGTGGTTACCCCAGACACCGAGTTTTTTGACTTCGGTAATGTCCACACCGGCTTTTTTCGCCAATTGGGACTTGGCCCGGTTCTCGTCCAGGCGGGTCATGGCAAAAAAGCGGTCGCTCGGGATGTCCTTTGCATTATTCATGGCAATCAAGGCGTTTGTATTACAAGGATTTCCGACGACATGGATACGAATGTCACTGGCGGCATTTTTCTGGATGGCTTGGCCTTGGCCGATAAAGATTTTACCATTGATCGCGAGAAGGTCCCCGCGTTCCATTCCTTGTTTACGGGGGACACTGCCGACGAGCAGGGCCCAGTTCACGTCTTTAAAGCCTTCATTGAGGTCGGCGGTAGGAACGATTCCTTTAAGCAGCGGGAAAGCACAATCATCGAGCTCCATACAGACCCCTTGCAACGCGGGTAAGGCGGGTTCGATCTCGATCAAATGCAGGCAGACAGGCTGGTCAGGGCCGAAAAGGGCTCCGGAAGCGATGCGGAAAACGAGGGAATAACCGATTTGCCCTGCGGCACCGGTGATAGCGACATGAATAGGTGTTTTGCTCATAATAATTTCTTTTGAGTTCAGGTTTTTGACTTTGTTGAATTTTCACCCCAGCATAATAAAAACCATCGCCGACGCAAGACTTCCGCGATAAATAGCAATCCATAATCAGGACCGAACCACTCGTGAAAGGTATTTCACCACGAAGGAAAGGAGGATGTGCTCAGTGCAAAGTGCCCGGTGCTCAGTTGGCAGCGCGCTAGAGCGAGCGGGCCCCCACTTACCACGGGCCAGAGTTTCTCTGGTTACATCCGACATTCGGCAACCGGGCCGGTCGCCCTACACAAAAAGGGTTTGACCCCCAGCACTGCTTCCCCCCTTCGTGGTACTTGGCGGACTTCGCGAGAAACTTTTTTTCCTGAGTGATTTTTATGGTGAAATTTTCCCGTCCGTGTCCCGGGGCAGGACGACATCTCTGGCGCGGGACTCAGGGGTGACTTTTACCGAGAGCAATTTTCCTGACTGATAGGTGGCTTCCACGATTGTTTGATCTGGGGCGTGTAGTTTAAATTCCACATCCCATTCTATCGGCCATGCGGGGAGGAGATGGATCTTCTCGGCGTCGCACTGCATGAGCATGCGCTGGATGGCGATCATCGCCACACCACCCTGGTCCTGGGTCGGGCATCCAGTCGAAACCACGTCCTTCACGGTCCCAGATGGCCGGGAAACGGCTTTTAGGATGATATTGGGAGAAATTTTTCACCACGTCGTGTTTGGCCTCATCCGCGAGGCCAACCATCGCCGCCTGAACAAGTGTGCATGAAACGCTGGAGCTCATACCCCCGGGTGACAATGTCCGCCTCGGGAGTCCCCTGGATCCGCACGTGGCTGCGGCTCCAGATCTGCGCCCACCATTGCTCGTGTGCGGCCCGTGCATTTGCGGAGTCTATCTGCGTCATTTGCGCATCGGGCTTTTCAATCGCCGCGACCCATTCGTCTGCCGATTTCATCTGCGCGGTGAGAACGGTGCACTCCAGGCAAAAAGATTCCACCGCTCTCAGAGTCTCTAGGCAAGAGATGGATTTTTCACCAGATTTTGCCCGCGCAATTTGCATCCGGAGGTCAGGCCGATCAAGGGATCAGTCACCTCACCCGCGAGATGGCCCATGTCCTGCCGCTTGAAGGTTTCGGCCACGACCGAGGATTCATTCCGGTGATACCAAAGCAGGGACTGGTCTGGCGTACTGGTGATGCTGTCGGGATATTCAAATATTTTCTCGAACTCGAGATTCTGCCCCATGTAGGAGTGTGCCTCCGCAGGTTTTGTCACCTCGCGGATCCCCGTGCGCCAGAGCTCTAGATGGATCGTGGCCTCGACAGGGATATCCGATTGAGCTTCCAGCCGGTTCCCCGGCCTCGATCGTGATGGTCCCCTTTTGTATATCGAGGATCTGGCGAAAGGGGGTGCCTGCCTTAAAAGGATGATGAGCAAAGCGCACACGCACACGCCCGAGCTTGAGGAGTTGCTGGTATTCACTATAGGAGTCCGTCTTCGAAATGTAAAATTGCAGGTCTCCATTTTCCTCGACCCAGAGATTGATACCGATATCTCTATTACCTAGTGGCATGGAGCCAGAGGGGTTCACACTCGGCCGTTTCCATGTGAGTGCGGGAAAACGGTATTCATCATATTAACTCCCTGAAACAAACGATTTCACGGGGCTCATTGATGCTCTCCCGGCCCGGAGACACACACACGATGGAAAAAACCGGGACGACGCCCCTGTACATGTGGAATATGGTGATCGCACCCCGGCTCTGGAAACAATTAATCCCGCAGATCCTGACACCCGAGGAGTCACATCTTTTAACCCGTCACAAGGCCTCCCCATTAGCCCGACTCCCCGAGGAGAAACTCGTCGCTATCGAGCAAACCGTGATCCGACTGAAAAATCTCAAAGGTAAACGCCTGCTTTTCACCCATCTTTTGACGGATTTACTCATGCACCTGCTCGATCGGGGTTTACCTCCCCAGCCATCAAGATTACCCGCCGCTTTAAAAAACGCCCTCGCTAGCCTGGACTCGCCCGACTCCCTCCGTGAAGGACTCTCCGCTATGACGCGTGCTGCAAATTATTCCAGGGAACACCCCTCACGTGCGCTCAAACGCCTGAGCGGAAAATCGCCCACGGACTGGATCCTCGAAAAACGCTTAGCGCGGGCGTGTGAACTGCTCATGAGCAGCGATGAGAAAATCATCGATGTCGCCTACGATACCGGCTTTAACCATCTCGGTTATTTTACCCGTACCTTTACCCGGTTCAAGGGACTCCCCCCGCGCAAATGGCGTGAACAAAAACGCCAGGAGTCCATGGTGACGCAAGATTATATCCCCCGTAAATGAGGCTACCGAGTAATAGAATGATGACCAAGGCCGTGCCTTTCTCCTCCTCCATACTCCAGATGAGATCAAGCAGTCGCGGAAGCGAGGATATCCTCGGACATATCGAAATTTGCGTAAACATTTTGCACGTCTTCATGGTCTTCGAGGGCTTCAACAAGGATGAGCACCTGCCGTGCAATTTGCGCGTCAGTCACCGGAGTGACATTTTCGGGGATGAACTCCAGTTTGCCGGAGTCAGGAACGATTTTTGCGGTGGTCAAAGCAGTTTTCACCGAGTCGAAAGACTCCAGGGGGGCGATCACCTCGAAAAAGTCACCCACCGGTCTGATATCCTCGGCTCCGGCATCAAGGGCACATTCCATGAGTTTTTCTTCTGTCACTTTGACGGCGGAGATCACGAACCGGCCTTTTTTATGGAACATCCACGCGACACTACCGCTCCCGCCGAGGTTACCATGATACTTGGTAAAAAGCATCCGGACATCCGCTGCCGTACGGTTCTTATTGTCGCTCATACATTCCACGACAAAAGCGACTCCCCCGGCCCCGTAACCTTCATAGACGAATTCCTCCATCTGGTTACCCCCGAGTTCACCCGCCCCTTTTTTTACGGCGCGTTCGATATTATCATTGGGCATGCTCTGGCTACGGGCGGCGTCGATAGCTGTACGCAGGCGGGGGTTAAATTCCGGAGTGCCCCCACCCAAACGTGCCGCCATTTGGACTTCCTTAGAGAGTTTACTGAAAAGTTTGCCGCGTTTTGAATCCGCCGCATTTTTTGTCCTTTGTATATTTGCCCAGTGACTATGACCTGCCATGCCGATGAGATTGCAGAAAATCATCTGCCGATGACAACCAAAAAAACTTTCTTTCATTTCCGTAGATGCCTAGATTCCCCAGATGGGGCAAGAGCTCGATCACGATACACAACTCATGGTACAGGTAAGCAAAGGGGACCTTCGTGCCTTTGAAGAGCTCGTGGAGAAACATAAAGCCTCGGTCATTAATGCCGTTTATAAGATGATTAATGACCTCATTGAGGCCGAGGACATCGCGCAAAATGTCTTTATCCAGATATACAAGGCCGCACCGCGTTACCAGCCCAGCGCGAAATTCACCACTTGGATGTTCACCATCGTGCGCAATCTCTCTCTGAATGAAATCCGCCGCCGGAGCATCCATAAACTCGATTCCCTCGAGGGCTCCCAGCTCCCCGACGATAGCGAACGCGCCGAGCCGCAATTTGCCGATCCAAAAACAAAAAACTCGATCCAGGTCGCCGAACAAAACGAGCTGGAACGGGCCATCGACGAGGCTATGGCTTCCCTGCCCGAGAATCAAAGGACAGCCCTGGTCTTACGCCGATACGAGGACATGCCCTATGAAGAGATCGCCAAAATCATCAATTGCTCGGTGCCCGCGACGAAATCCATCATCTTCCGCGCACGCGAGACCATGAAAGAAAAACTCCGCGGTTTTCTGGAGCCCTAAAGGAACAAGCTGAAAACATGCAGGATAATGGCCAACCCCGGAAAATCGATATCGCTCTCAAGATCCTCTCCTATGTGTTAGGCCTGCCTTTATTAGCCGGATTTGTCTGGATCTCGGGCAAATTCACCGGTCTGCTATTATTCGCCGTGATCACTGGCGTCTGCCTGATTCTGGCCATCTTTGTCGAGCTTTACAGTGTTTTTATCGCAAAACGGAATCATCTTCCCCTTTTTATGGCTGGATTATGGGCGATGGCAGGGATTTGGACGGCTTGGTTCGCCACGGAGAATATGCGGATGATCCTGTACATGCTTCTCGCGGTGATCCTGTACTTTGTGATTATGTGGGTGATTAATGACGGTCACGGGATCAAAGGCCTATTTATGATCCACCGCTCCCAGGTTTATGCCGGCCTCGCTATGTGGTTCGCCGCCTTCGCCCGGTTCCCGAACCAACCGGATATCGCCATCATCTTGATTATTGCGATTCCTTTTTATCTCTGGATCGGACTCGCATTCCACCTCCAAGAAAGCATTCATAAGGTCGATGATGCGAATAAATCGTATTATGAGACCGACCATGATAACGGGGTGAGTACCGGCGCCCTGTGGTTCTACCGGATTTTTACGGTTCTGGGGATTGTTTGCGCTCTCGTCGTCATCATATTTTTCAAGTACTGCCGCGACCACCGTCTGCTTGAGGCCAGACAAGGCCAGCCCGCACCCACTTTCCTAGGCCTAATCGGTGAAGTCATCGACACCTACCAAAAGGGTACTCCCCCGCCACCGGATGATGAACCCCTCCCCCGATAACCAATAGTATTTCTTTGAAAACCGCCAATATCTGGGCGGGATACACCTTGATTTTCCCGATTCAAGATAAAAGCAAGACCCCGATTTAAACTTATTTCTTTTTGCCGTATTTCTTTTCGATAGCTTGGAGGATGATCTTCAGGGTTTTGACGCGGGAATGCCATTTGAATTCGCCCTCGATCAAGTGCCAGGGGGCGGATTTGGTATGGGTTTGTTTAAACATATCATCGGCAGCCTCGATATATTGTTCCCACTTGCGGCGATTACGCCAATCTTCCTCATTGATTTTCCAGTGTTTATAAGGATCTTCCGCACGGGATTTGAACCGGCGGAGCTGTTCCTTTTTCGATACATGGATATAAAATTTCAGGATCAGACTGCCCGCATCTGAGAGCGTTTTTTCGAAATGGTTGATTTCTTCATAAGCCCGTTTCCATTCAGGCTCCGAGCAAAAGCCCTCGATCCTTTCGACAAGCACACGGCCATACCAGGAACGGTCAAAGATCGCAATTTGCCCGAATGTCGGGACTTTCGTCCAGAAACGCCAGAGGTAATGATGGTTGTATTCCTCTTCGGTCGGTTTGATCACGGACCACACCCGGATGAGGCGCGGGTCCATCCTCTCGGCGAAACGTTTGATCACCCCGCCTTTGCCCGCTGCATCAGGGCCCTCGAAAATCAAAATGATATTACTTTTGGTTTCGAGGATCGGGCGCTGCCAGCTCAGCAGGCCCAGCTGCAATTCCTTGAGTTTTTGCTTATAATCTTCTTTTGTCGCCATTTGCTTCGACAAATCCAGATCTTCGATTTTTAAAGACATATAAAATAATGGGGGGGGGTCAGTTGCGAGTGTGGCCCCTGTCTTAACCCAAGCGTAAGAACTTGGCGAGGGCAATTTGCACTTCTTCCGTAACAATTTGCGTGAGGCTCTGGCCCTTGCGGATCACGCAGGCCCCCGGCGGGGCCCAAATGACCGGATTTGTCGGCCCGAAAAGTGTGATCACAGGGCTGCCGACCGCTGCTGCCAGATGACTGATGCCGCTGTCATGCCCCACAAATACCGTCGCGGTCCCGAGCGCGGCTGCTAGCACTGGTAAGGGAAGTTCATCCAGCACTTTTACCCGTGGTCCGGGTGCGAACCGTGCAAATGCGGCTTTTGTCTCGATCTCCACCTCACCGAAAACCAGCGCAATTTGCGCGGGTGTGCGTTTGAGGAGCCACTGAATAATCTCTACCCAGTTTTCTAAGGGCCAGTTTTTAGACGGACTCCCGCTTCCGGGATGAATGACTACCCGGAAGCCCGGCTTTGGGCCGAGGATTTTTGCGGCTTCAGCCTGGTCTTGCACCGTGGAATAAACCCGTGGCGCAAAATCCCCGGGGAAAATCCCTATTTTCTCTAAGCCCCGCGCAAATTGTTCTGAGGCCGGGAGGGGTTTATTTTCATCAGGCTTATGGGGTAGCTGCAAGATATGCCGTGCACCGGCCTTGCGCAAATTGCCATGGAAAATATCATCCGGATCATAAAAAAATGAAATGATCTGGTGGAAGGAGGCGAAGTACGCACATAACTCCTCCGGTAAATCCGAATCCGCCCCATAGAACCGGGACAAAGGCCCGTAATCAATCGAACGCACCTTCTCGGCATAAACCCGTTCCACAGCCAGAGCCGCAATCCGGGGGTAACCCATAATCTCGATTTGTGAGTCCTGTATTTCCCGTTTTAATGCCGCCATCACCGGCAACGAGAGAATAAAATCCCCTAATGCTCCCCCCCGTATCACTAAGAGCCTCGGCATCCCTTTATTCAAGATGGGGTTGATTGCTGTATTCATTAAAAGGGGATGCGCCGTGGGTTGCCCGGGCCATCATTTCCGCGGTTAAAGCCACTGGGGGATATTCATGGAGGCGGGCGGGGGTGCGTCCCGTGAGGAGTTCCCACCAGAGTTTAACATTGGCCAGTACGACCAAGATGACGAGAATCATAAAAATGGCTGTCACCACGACATCCATTTGGTTATTAAAAATTTGGATTTTGAATTTCTCGGTATCGCCCACAGTGCCCGTGGGCAGTTGCCCCCGGAATTTTTCAATGGCCGCCAAAAATCCCAGCCTTGGATTCGGATCAAAAATCTTTTGCCAACCAGCCGTCATGGTCACACTAAAGAGGAAGAACATCGGAATAGCCGTACACCATGCGTAACGGGGACGGCCCATCTTAATAACGAGGGTCGTGCCCAAGCTGAAAGCGATCACAAACCAAAGGGCATTGATCGTTTCACCGCGGTGGAAGGCGATGACAGCGAGTGAACCGGCCCCGAGTAGGGAAATGAGCAACCACCCGAATGCCGGTAAAATTTGTTTCGATAAATCCATAGTTCTTTTTAAAGGGTTTTCAGAATAAAGAAGCCAGCATGGTATCGACATTTTTTCCAGATGAAAATGCCAAACTAAGCAAATTGATCCAACTCCACTACCCCCAGAAAATGCCGCGGATGGCCGCCTCTCTCCCCCCCGACAAGGCTGCGGGATCAACAGGAAAAAAGGATATCAAAAATTCTTTCTTTACCATCACCTCCCCGTATCATGACATCAATCACATGGAAATCCGTTCGATACAAACGCCGGGGAGCGCGCCCGGCTCGGGTGCAGGCGAAGGCGTCCCGCCCGAGTCCATTCCGGTAACGACATTCTACCACTCTAATGCTTTTGGTCTCTGCGGTGAATACGACTCCACGGGCGATTTGTGCATTGTTCGAGGAAAAGAAGAAGTCAGTGCACAGTTTACCTGCGGTAATTTGCTTAAATCCTACGGTTACGCCCCCGGCTCCGGCTGGTCCACTGACCCGCTCTTCATGAAGGTTGTTTCTCCACCCGCTGGCAGTGGGCAGTCAGCAGTGTTCAGTTATTTGTATTTTCATAATGACGCACTCGGGACCCCGCAC
>JAWXBN010000067.1 GCA_034440155.1 Verrucomicrobiota bacterium
CCCTAAAACTACACCCTTAAGAAATGTTACTCTCTCCCCCCCCCTTGCCCAGGAGGTATAGAGCAGGGTCATCACCAGCAAAGCTCCACCTCCGAAGCTAAAGAAGATGGAGTGATTTTTTTAAATAGGTAAAGAGAATTGAAATCAAGGCTACGTGAGCGAACCCCCCACGCCTGCGGCCGCTTGTCGGTGATTGTCGAAGGACCTCTTACTAAGGAAAGGATTAACAAAGAGCACGCGCAAGTTGCGCGCGGCCATGAGCAAAAAGGCCACTCCTCTTCTGCTTCCCATAAGAGAGACAGTGCTGATATCGGGCTTTGTAGGGACCACGCTGGGAAGGTTTTGATGCGGCAAGCTCATATTCCATCGGCCCTCACCATAATCGGATAGCAACTTGCTCCGTAGGATCATCTGAGCGCGGTTGTCCACGTAGAGTGCAGCGTAGGAGCGAGGTGATACGGGTGTATCTGCCAGCAGTGGGCCTTATCCAATCTCGTGGAAGAGTAATCTTGGGGATGCATACCTGGAGTCATTCTAATCCGATCATACGGAGTCAGAGATGCACAATGTTTACGTCTCAAAGTCCTTACCCGTAGGGCTCTCAGCACTCTGAAATTACTTAAAGTATGTCCCACAGAAATGCCTGAAGAGTCCATTTTGTTTTTTCTGAGGTGGAGCCATGGAAACAAATTGGTTTCCATGGCTGCTTCACGCTAATTAAATTCTAGAGCACTCGACGGGTCTCAATTTTCCATCCGGGCAGACCATCATGGATTGGACTTCTTTTCCGCCGGGTTGGCGTTGCAAAATAACGTTGCAGCCTTTAATGACCATTCCTCGTTTTGTTTGTTTGATTTTAACATGTCCCTTGCTATCGACATCGCGGACTGTCGTCACATAGGTTTTATTCATCATCGGGCACCAGGATGAAATCCGGTCACCCTTTTTCAGGCTTTTAAAATCATTGAGCGTTGTCAGGCTCGCGGAATCACTGTCCGATGTCATGCGAGTGGCACCCTTATCATTTTCATTATCCATGTAGTTATTACCACGCAAAGTGATTCGCTCACCCTTGGTAGTGTCCATAGTAGTGGTGGCGTGGGATAGGCTTGCAGTTGCCACAAGTGAGATGACAGAAGCCATGATTAAGGTGGTTGTGTGGTTTATTTTCATAGGAACTTTCTTTGGTTGGTTGGTTGTTATCTAACGGATAAATTATCTTTTACATCTCGTGAGAAGGCCATGCAGAGGAGAGCAGTCAGGATTGGTTTGGTTTGTTCCAGTGAAACGGCTGTCTCTCATTCACCAAACGTACGCCGACATGTTACTTCGAGATATGGGGTGTAACCCTACTCGTGTAGTCCGTCATCCATTTTCTAACGTAGAGGGGGAATCTGCTACAAAGGGGCATGAAGATTGCCCCTGCTATAAAACTCACCTTGTAAAAAAGGCCTTAAGCCCCTCGACAGTGGAGTCGGCGTATTCGCGGAAGATACTTTTGCGGGGTGTCCCCTCGACCATCTTGGTGCCTTCGTAATCGCCCATTTGGATCCTGAGATAATCCGTTTTGTTATTCATGACATAAGGTTCGAGGAAAATCGTCGGGCAATCGTAAATGCGGTTGGCGAGCAAATTGCGCCCCCAGACGTAAGGGCTCTCCCCGACTTTCACGGCATTACTCCCGTGATAAGTGAATGGCGGGAGTCCATTGGCCTTCAGCATTGCTCCTGCTAAAAAATCAGCAAGGACCACCTCATCATAATAAGCTTGTCCCATCAGTTTTTTGAACATCTCAAAACGGATATCCTCCTGAAACAATTCACCTTTACTGTAAGCACCGTTGATCAAAATATGGGAATGACTGCCCGCCACCAAGCGGGGTCTATCTGCCCTCCCCCATCCTTCGGCATTAAAGTGTAGGCACAACACCAGATCGGGTTTTGTTTGCTCGACTTTCTTGCCGCGAGCCCGGATCTCACTCGCCCGGTAAAAAAGTAATTCGCTCATGCTTTGGATCGAGCGGGGTTTCTTAGGGTCATTCATCCCTTTATAGTTCTCATAAGGATTTGTCACCCCATTCAAGAGGAACTCCATCCGCGCTTCCTTACGCAAATCCCCCGGGCGAGTGCTGGTGACCGGCACGTTTTTATCGCGGATCAAAATCACATTCGCGCCTAGGTCAACGAGCTGGGGAACCATTAATTTGGCCACTTGTAAAGTCATGTCCCCTTCCGTCACCGGTCGATCATCCCCGAGCTGGAACCATCTTTCCTCGATGATCGCATATTTCCCGCCGATATGACCGGGGTCGATGGCGATGGTCAGGCCTTCGAGGGGTTTTTCGGGGTTGGGAGAACGGTAATCACGCAGGACTTTCCAATAGCGGGGATTCGTGGTGAGGGCGGCGGAGTCCGGGGCGAATCCAATTTCATAATAATGACCGTCTTCGGCGAGGATTTTTGCGCCGGAATCAGAGATTTCCATATAGGGCGCGGCGGTGCCACGAGGCGCATACACTTTATTGAGGAGTTTTTCAAAATCTGACCGGGTAATTGTATTTTGGTAGGCATCCAAACGCGACCAGACGGGGGGATCGGCCAGCATACTGAGTTTCCTCGGCTCTTTTTTTTGTCCGGCGGCAAAAGCGCCCAGAGTGATTGTGGAAACAATCAAAATATAGAGTGAAAAGCGGACTGCCTTGGTGAGGGTTTTTATCATCTAGGGGGGAGCTTATCTGCAATCGACACAATCTTCAACTTGCTAGATTGGGAAAAATCCTTTTCGATTCTACGCAAATAAAACCATGACCGCAAAATTACATCCATCCAAAGTGACACCAGCATCGCTGGGATACTCCATGCCCGCCGAGTGGGAACCCCACCAAGCCACCTGGCTGAGCTGGCCTAGGCCTGACGGCATCAGTTTCCCCGATAAATTCGATCCTATCCCCGCCTACTGGGTACGCATGTGCCGGGAACTCATCAAGGGTGAAGAAGTCCATGTAAATACCTTTGACGACACCCATGAAGAAAGTATCTGGGGATTCCTCCGCGCGGATAAACTCTCCTTCACCGATTCCACCGGTAAAACCCACGGTTCACATCCCCGTATATTCCTGCACCGTTTCCCGGCGTATGAGCCCTGGTGCCGCGACCACGGCCCGATTTTCGTGAAGAACCCCGACTCCCCTGATCCCATAGCGGTCGTGGATTGGGGGTATAATGCTTGGGGTGGTAAGTATCCCCCTTTTGATCTGGACGATGATGTCCCCAGCAAAGTCGCTGATCTCTTAGGATTACCCCTTTTCAAAAACCCCACCGTCATGGAGGGAGGGTCCATCGAAGTCAATGGCATGGGCACACTTATGACGACGACATCCTGTCTGCTGAATAAAAACCGCAATCCCCACCTTTCACAGGCGCAAATCGAAAAGCAGCTCAAAGATTACCTCGGGGTGAAACATATCCTCTGGCTCGGGGACGGGATCGCCGGGGATGACACCGACGGGCATATCGATGATATCTCTCGGTTCGTCTCGGCAAATACCATCGTCACGGCCGTCGAATATGATCCTGCGGATGAAAACTTCCAACCGCTCATGGCTAATTATGAGAAACTCCTGACGACCCATGACCAAGACGGGAATCCTTTCCGCGTCATTTCCCTTCCCATGCCGCCAAAGCTTGAACACGATGGACAAAGGCTGCCGGCCAGTTACGCAAATTTCTATATCGGAAACGAAGCGGTGCTCGTACCGATCTATGGTTGCGACTACGACATCGAAGTCCTCATTACTTTACAGGAACTTTTCCCGACAAGGCGCGTGGTCGGCATTGATTGTACGAATTTAATATGGGGACTGGGCGCATTCCACTGTGTCACCCAACAACAACCAAAGGCTTAAGATTTTGTCGGCCAAATGATTAAAACGATTAAACAAACACTCCCCCCACTGAAAACAGGATAAAAACCATCTTATTCTCGACGAATCATGAAATCTTGTTAAATTAACCCTTACTTATGTCAGAAACCACCACTCATACTCCCTCTCCGCAAAAAAAGGTCAATCTGCGCACTCCTGATGTCATGGATGCGGTGAAGGAACAGGTGGAGGAACATTACCGCAGTGAGACGGTGGAACGACTCCGTAATTCCGGTTCATCCCTGCAAGCCGGCGGACTCAAGATCAAGCTCGCAAAGAAATTCGGTTTTTGTTACGGCGTAGAACGCGCCATTGACTTGGCGTATGCCGCCCGCAAAGTTTTTAAAGAGCAACCCCTCTACATCCTTGGTGAAATCATCCATAACCCCGAGGTCAATGAGCAGCTGGCAGCAATGGATATCCGGCCCTTGTCCGGGAAAGCCAAAAAGGCTGACATAGAAGACCTGAAAGAAGGGGATGTGGTCATTATTCCCGCCTTTGGTGCTGAGGTCGCGATCATGAATAAGCTCCGGGATAAAGGATGCCGTTTTGTAGATACGACCTGCGGCGATGTGATGAGTGTCTGGCGCCGGGTGAAACAAAATGCCACGGAAGGAATTACCAGCATCATCCATGGAAAAGCCTGGCATGAAGAAACACTTGCGACGAGCTCACGCGCCACGGAAAATGGCCACCATTACCTCGTCGTCTATAATCTCTCTGAGACTGATTATGTCTGTAATTATATCCGCAATGGCGGTTCTAAAGATGAATTCCTCCAGAAATTTGAAGGCGCTTACTCAAAAGGTTTTGATCCCGAGACCCATCTCAAAGCCGTCGGTGTCGCTAACCAGACGACCATGATGCGCGGGGAAACCGAGGAAGTCCAACGCCGCATCCGCCAAGCGGTCATCGACCGTTATGGTGAATCCGAAGAAACCAAACATTTCCGTTTTTTTGATACCATTTGCGGGGCCACTCAGGAACGTCAGGATGCCCTCGAGCAAATGCTTAAAGGCAAAATGGACCTTCTCCTAGTGATCGGTGGATATAATAGCTCGAACACCTCCCATCTGGCTGAAATGGGGGAAGCGATCTTGCCCACTTACTTTATCCGGAATGCCAGCCGCATTGTTTCAGAAGAGAAAATCATCCATTTCGACCATCATAAACAAGATGAAATCGATACTATGGATTGGCTCCCGAAAGGGGACGTCGTCGTCGGGATTACTTCCGGTGCCTCCTGCCCAAATAACCTGATCGAAGATGTCATTATCCGTTTGCTGTCCATGCGCGGTGTCAAAGTCGATGATCTTATCCCCGCTTAATCAAGCCTCCAGAAAAGAATAAAAATCGTTTTTTTGATTTAAACGAGACAGGAATAAGCAAGAAAAAAGATACATTTCGGACTTGTTTCATCATGGTTAATGCCACAAACGAAATGTTTAATTGGTAACCTTTACCAGAAAAACATATCGTTTTCCCTCAGAAAGGAATCTGATGGAAATTATTCATAACCTGTTATTTGGGGAAGGTGCAGCCCATACCGTTTTTATCTTAGCTCTCCTCACCTCTGTTGGACTTTATTTGGGTAATATTAAAGTCGCCGGGATCACCCTCGGGATCGCTGGGGTCCTTTTCTCCGGTTTACTTTTCGGACATTTCGGGGTGGAACTCAATGAACATGTCAGCGATTTTGCGCGTGAATTTGGATTGATCCTTTTTGTCTATACCATCGGGCTCCAGGTCGGCCCCGGTTTTTTCTCCTCCCTAAAAAGCCAGGGTCTGCGCTCAAATCTCCTCGCCGGCGGAGTAGTCCTCACCGGCTGGCTCATCGCGCTGATTATTTATAAAATCAGCGGGGCCGAACTCAGCGCCATCGTCGGTATCCTCGCCGGGGCCACAACCAATACCCCTTCCCTCGGTGCAGCACAACAAGCCTTGCACCTCAGTCCGGACTTTACTAACCAGATGGGCCAACTCCCCGCCATGGGTTATGCTGTGGCTTACCCGATGGGGATTTTAGGGATTATTATTGCGATGTTCCTCGTACGCTGGTTTTTCAAGGTGAATATCCATGGGGAAGTCCGCGAAATCGTCGATGACCTCGAAAAGAATAAAAAGACCATTGCCCGCCTCAATATCGTGATCGATAACCATAACCTCGACGGACGCGCCATCGACGATATCCCTGCTTATAAACAACTCGGAGTCGTCATCTCCCGCCTCATGCGTGATGACAAAATCATCGTCCCTAACGGCCAAACCACGCTAAAAACCGGTGACATTATCCATGCGGTCGGACCAGAAGAAAAACTCAAAGAACTCCTAATCATCGTCGGGAAACCCTCGGATATCGACCTGAAATCTGTCGCCAGCCACTTGGCTTCCATCCGGATTGTCATTACAAAACATTCCGCCGCCGGAAAAACCGTCAGTGAGCTCGCCTTTACCCAGAATTACCAGATCACCATTACCCGTATTAGTCGAGCCGAGGTGGAGTTCACCGCCAGTCCAAATATCCGCCTGCAATTCGGCGACACGGTCCTCGCTGTCGGCAGCGAAAAAGACATCGAGCAATTTGCCCAAACTGTGGGGAATTCCCCCAAACAACTCAACCTTCCCCAGTTGATCCCCCTTTTCCTCGGGATTACCTTGGGAGTATTTATCGGTATGATTCCATTTAGTCTCCCGGGGGTTCCTGCACCGGTAAAGCTCGGCCTCGCTGGCGGGCCATTGATTATCGCTCTGATCCTGAGTCGTTTAGGCAGGCTCGGGCCACTGAGCTTTTACATGCCCATCAGTGCAAATTTCATGCTCCGGGAAATCGGGATCACCCTCTTCCTCGCGTGTGTCGGACTCAAAAGCGGCCACAGCTTCGTCTCGACGATCCTGGCAGGCGGCTGGATATGGATTATCTACGGGTCCATCATCACATTGGTCCCCCTCCTCATCATCGGATTTATCGCCCGTGGTCTCATGAAAATGAATTATGTCACCATCTGCGGGATCCTCTCGGGGAGCATGACCGATCCCCCCGCCTTAGCCTTTGCGAACAAAATGACCAATTCAGACACCCCCTCCCTCTCCTACGCCTCCGTCTATCCCTTCACCATGATCCTCCGCGTCTTGTCCACACAACTCATGGTGATCCTGTTTTTGAACTGATGGATTTAATCCCCTCCCATTCCTCACAAAAGACCAAGCTCATAACCCCGGACTCCACCGGATATTTCCCGTAAAAAGAAACTGTGCAAATCTGCGGTTTTTCTAAAACACTATTTTCATTTCCCGTACTTAGAAAAGCTTCACACGAGAAAATCCTGCGTGAATGGGAATGTGTGCCCGTGGTCACCACCGGATACCGGGAGGTTCGAAAATTTTGCGCGAAGGGTGATAATTTGTTTGGGTTTCCAAGACAATTTCACCGATTTTGCGGGGGCAATTTGCTCGGGGTCGGTCTCATCGAGGCGGACACGGGCAAGTTGCTCCGGGACCTGTCCGAGAAGCAGCTCTGCATCCACGGTATCTGCGCTAAAATTAGCGATCCGGATAATGACGGCATCACCGTTTTCTTCCTTCTTTAGGGAGGTGATCCTGAGACGGTTATCCGCGACATCGGCCAGACTGTAGCCGTGGGGCAAATTTCCTTTCATGAGGGATTTTGGGAAAACTCCGTAGAATGCCGGGGCTTGATAACTATCAGCCAAGGGCAGGATGGCCGCTTCTTTCCAATCACCCCTGTGCGGGCAAATGGCATATTCATGCTCGTAAACCCCGGTGCCGAAACGGTCAATATCGACCCCTTCAGTTCCCCACATTGCGCCAAAGACCGCCTCAGTGGCGCGGAGGAGGGTCAACCCGATTTCCTTGCGCGGGGTATTCTCGACATGATACTCGGCTAAGGAACGGTTCAGCACAGACACACTGCGTTTTCCATCGGTGACACTCATAAATGATTTAAAGTGCCAACAACCGCTATGCATGCGGGCGTTCTCAGGGATTTTGATCAAACGTCGGCTAATATCGAAAGTCGTCTCAGAATCATGCTCGAGGGCGTCTTTCAGGTCCGTGGGAATCATCACACGCAGCCGGAAATCCATCGCCTCGGGATTAGTGATCCTGGTTTTTACCGAGACATAACGCTGGCCTTGCGCCAGAGAAAACCATGTATCGAGGGTAATGGTCGAAAGATCGGTACTACGCCCGTCCCCGTCCTTGCGTCGGGGCACGCGGAATTCCTGGCGCACATGATATTCGGCATAAACCGGGCCATTGATCGTCAGGCTGATAATAGCCGGAGTGCCCACCGTGGTATAAATAACATCACGTTTGGATTTGAAATAATCATAACTCTGACCTGCCTCACCACCATTTTCATAATAATGGATTTTCTCGAGGCGGAAGCCAGTATCCTTCTGGAGTAAATTCAGCGTCCCATCTGGGTTAATCTCGACGCGGAGGAGTTTATTTTCCATCACATTTACCTCATCGGACACATGAGCCACGCGCAACGGACGATCCTCAAATGGAGGAGCCCCGATGGCCACTTGTTTGACCGGCTCGACATATTTCCAGAGGATTAACTCATGGCCGAGGGCCGGAATCCCGACATCTTCGAGGGCAAGTTCGAATTCAATCGCCTTGCGCTGATCGGGCAGCATATACGGGCTCGTACTGCGGCGGCGGCCCCCGTCCCTGCGCGAAATGATCTGGTATTTGACCCGGCGCCCAGTGGAATCGATTAATTCAAACGGTTCAAACGGAAAAATCTCTTTTGTCATTTTAGCGAGATTCTCAGGCTCTGCATGCCCGATCATTTCATTCAGCGGATAGAGGAATTTCACCCGGAGTGAACCTTCAAATTTTGATCCGCCCGGATTATACAGGAGCAGGCCTTTTTGAACCCCATCGGCGGAAACAGGTTCTAAGTTCACCGCAATTTGCTGGAGCCCGCGGGTACTCAGGTTCCCGGCGATATCGTCCACGGCGTCAAAACGCTGGAGCATGTCTTTATGCACTTGGTTGACCGAGCATCCGCAGATGGAATCATGGGGATGATTCTGGAGCAAATTGCGCCAGGCATGCCAGAGGAAATCGGCATCGTAACAACCACCATTCATCCAACTCATCACACTTAAGGGCTCGGCGTAACGCTCCATCCATCGTTGGGCCTGGTTATTGCGAGATTTAATCTCTGGGTGTGCACTGAAAGTGCCTTGAACGATCGTCGCAAAAAACTCTTCGCGTAACTCCCCTTTGTAAAGGGTTAAATCGGCAGGAACCGTTTTCTTTAAGGCCTCGATAAACTCGGGCATGGTGCTGTGTTTGAATTGTACCGTGTCCCCAAGGTGTTTATTCACCTCGTCAATCATGCGCGGCAACCAATGCTTGGCAAAAATATGGTCACACCCGTCCATCCCCATCATCTCGGAGCCGCTGGCGAATTTCCCAAGCACGGAATGGACTTTCTTTGCATATTCGAGGGCTTGAACGGGATCGTCTTGGAAATTATAGGCACTATTATACCAGCCGGCCATAATGTGGGTGAGGACACGGGTGCCATCAGCCCCTTCCCAGATGAATTCACTTTTCCCGTTCACACTGTCAGGAGTGATTCCACGGCCAAGGACAGCATTGTCTAGGCCGAACCCGGCCAAAAGCTGGGGCACTTGGGAGTTATGCCCGAAATTATCCGCGACATAACCAACCGGCATGGGTTTACCCCCAAAGGCTACGCAAATAGCACGGCCCAAGAGCAAATTGCGGATGATCGCTTCACCTGATACGAGCCATTGATCATTCAAAAGGTAAAAAGGTCCGACAAGGATACGCCCGGCCTGGATCAGCTTTTCGAGGCGTTCACGATTCTGCGGGCGGATAGCCAGATAATCTTCTAAGACAACTGTCTGGGCATCGAGGTGGAAAGCTCGGAAAGCGGGATCATTTTCGAGGATATCCATCGCCCGGTCGATATTATCAACGAGCATCATGCGATATGATTGGAAAGGCAAATACCATTCCCTGTCCCAGTGAGTGTGTGAAATAATGTGTATTGTCTGTTTCATAACGAGTCCATTTCTGAAGGTACCATCAAGAATTACGAAGTTTTTTGAAGAGTTTATTCATTTCATCAAGAGAATAATCGTCCCAATCCTGATTTTGTTCTTTCAAATGGTTTTCAAGGATACGGAAACGTTCATCGAATTTCCGGATAGTCGCAGCGAGGAGATCATCGGCGGAATAACCTTTGAGGCGGATCATATTCACCAAAGTAAAGAGCACATCCCCGAGTTCATCCTTGACCGCGGCTTCATCACTGGAGCCTATGACCTCTTCGAGTTCCTTGGCTTCCTCTTCAAATTTTGCCAAGGCGGCTTCCGGGGTTTTCCAAGTGAATCCGACTTTTCCGGCTTTCTTCAGGATTTTTTCCGCCTTCAGGAGAGTGGGTAATTCACGGGGAATCCCGTCCAAAGCCGAGGATCTCTGGGCGGCCCCCTCCTTGCCTGAATACTCCACGGCTTTAATCGCATCCCATTGTTTGAGAACAGCTTCTGAGTTATCAATCCGCACTTCCCCAAAGACATGCGGATGGCGACGGACGAGTTTATCCCCGATTTCCTTGGCGACAGCCTCAAAGTCAAAGCGGCCTTCCTCCTTCGCGATTTGCGCGTGGAAAACGACCTGAAGGAGCAAATCGCCCAATTCCTCCCGAAGCATGTCATCATCACCCATATCGATGGCTTCCGCTAATTCATAACATTCCTCAATCAAATCTTTCTTGATTGTCTGATGGTTTTGTTCCCTGTCCCAAGGACAACCCTCAGGGGCACGGAGCTTGTCCATAATCTCTAGAAGGCGGTCAATGGGGCGTTTTTCCTCGTTCATCAAGAGGTGATACTGCGAGAAAGAGGACGGGATTCAATAATTTTTTTCATAGAAAATATTTTTTACACTTTACCGCGTGTCAAATATCGTATTAATTAGTTGAACTATATGAGCCAGACGACGTTGGACATCAATTCATGCAATGCCGAAGACTTAAGTAAATTTACTGGACTCTCCGACGATATCTCGAAAAATGTTGTTGAGTTTAGAAATTCAAAAGGAGCCTTCTACCACATAAGCGAAATCTTGGAAGTTCCTGATGTAGACCGGAATGCCTTTATCAAGCTGACTGGCCTCTCCCGGAAAAAGGCAGATTCCTGTATCCTTCGTTATAACATTAAAAAAATCGTCAAGCTTGGCAGGGCTAGTGAATTCACTTTCTAAGATGTGATTAAACTCATCAGCAACCTACCCACCCTTTCGGGGGCGATGCTCTGTTCGGATGACGGCCTCCCCATTGCACGCGATTTTAATCCCCTCTTACCCGCTGACATGATCGGGGCTTCCCTCTCAGCCTGTTTGAAACAAGCTCAGGATTCACTGAAAGAAACTCCTTATAAGGAAGTCCACTCCATGTCCATCGAGTTAGCAGGCCACTTGATGACTGTATTCCATCAAGGTAAACTTTATCTCGTGGTCCTCCATGATCATGGCCAAATATCCGGACGCATTAATAAAATCGTCAGTGATATCCTTGCGAAATTACCCCAGACATCACTGACCAAGTAATCACCGCCCTTCGATTCATTTCAAAACAAAAAAACCCGCGCAAATTGCGCGGGTTTTTTGTTTGTCGGAAAAAGTGTCAGCCCCTTACTCGGTAATAATTTCCTTGTAGGTTTTGCCAGCCGGAATGAACGGTATCACGTGCTCGGTGAAAGGCACAATAACATCGAGAAGATAGGCTTCTTCAGAATCGAGCATCCTCTGCAAAGCGGCTTTCAAATCACGTTTATGAAAGACACGTTCAGCCTTCACCCCAAACCCTTTGGCGACGGTAATAAAGTCCGGATAAATCGTATGGGGGAAATCCGGGTCTCCCAGATAAGTATGTCCACGGTTTGAATCATAAATATGATCCTCCCACTGCACCACCATTCCCAAATGTTGGTTATTTAAGATAATCGCCTTTGCGGCGATTTTTTCAATATGCGCAGTGGCCAGCTCTTGGATATTCATCATGAAGCTGCCGTCACCATCGATATCGATCACCTGTTTATCAGGACGCCCTACTTTGGCGCCTAATGCGGCGGGATACCCATACCCCATCGAGCCCGCCCCCGCAGACGTGATATAGGAACGGGGATTTTTATAGGTATAAAATTGTCCTGCCCACATTTGATGTTGGCCCACGCCCGTGGTGATGATGGCCTCACCCTTAGTCATTTCACTCAGCAGCTGGATCACATGCTGCTGCATGATCACCTCGCTGATATCGCCCCCGAGGAAATCCTTGATATAAAGATTCGACATCACTTCATCAGTAAGTTTGAATTTCAGCGGGTATTTCGCCTTCCATTCGGCAACTTGCTTATTCCACTCCTCATATTTGCCGGGACGAACCATTTTAATCAATTTGCTCAAGGTCGCTTTCAGGTCGGCATTGATCGGAAAATGGGCGAATTTATTTTTGTTAATTTCGGATGCATCGATATCGATATGGATGATTGTCGCATTCTTGGCGAATTCTTCAAACTTCCCGCACACACGATCATCGAAACGCACACCGATGGCCAAAATCAAATCGGCCTCATTCACAGCGTTATTCGCATACACGGTGCCGTGCATCCCGAGCCATTTTAGTGACAAGGCATGATTTTCAGGAATAGCTCCCACGCCCATGATGGTCGTAGCCACATGAATACCGGTTTTCTCCGCAAATTGCGTGAGTTCCTTGCTAGCATTAGCCGAGATGACCCCACCCCCGCAATAAATCATCGGTTTATTCGCGTGCTCGATAAGCCCCACGACTTCATTTAGGGAAAGTTCATCCGGAGGAGGCGGCAAATGGTAACCACGTAATTCAACTTTATCGGGCCAGATAGGTCGGGTATAGGTCTGTTGGATATTTTTTGGAATATCCACTAAAACGGGACCGGGACGCCCGGAGGAAGCTATATAAAAAGCTTCTTTGATAATCCGGGGAATATCATTGATATCCGTCACGAGATAGCTGTGTTTAACAATCGGAAGGGTCATCCCGAAAACGTCTGTTTCTTGGAATGCTCCACGACCAATCATGTGCTGGGGCACTTGGCCCGTAATCGCCACCATGGGAATCGAGTCCATGAAAGCATCAGCGATACCCGTCAAAAGATTCATCGCTCCCGGCCCACTCGTGGCCATACACACGCCCACCTTACCCGTAGCCCGCGCATATCCTTCTGCTGCAAAGACTCCCCCTTGTTCATGACGGGGAAGGACTGTGCGGATTTTTTTGGAACGTGTGAGCCCTTGATGGAGCTCCATACTGGCGCCACCCGGATAAGCAAAAATGACCTCTACGCCTTCACGCTCTAGGGCCGAGACGACAATGTCGCAGCCGCGCATGGGTTGCTGGAGACGAGCCGACGCGTCTTTTTTCGCCGGAACAGATTTATTACGTAAGGATTTAGTTGCCATATTTTGATTTTATGTTGAAAATTAAACATAACTATCTCATGTCTTGAAGACAAGGGATTTATCTTGGAATATTACCCCTACCAAAGATTTTTATTATGAATAAAAAAATCCTTATTTTTTCTTTTTTGACCCTTTTACTGGTGGCTATTTTAGCAATTGGCGGAGGGTATTTATATTATAAAAAGAAAAAACAGAGCCGAGGCCCAGAAGCCATCCAAGCCCAAGCCCGGGCTACACTGTACTCCGGAAATGTTAATCAATCAGCCGAACTCTGGATCGAATCATCGAGACTGGGGTACATTCCGGAAGCGGACGCATTAGCGATCAGCGAGAAATTACTCGTCACCCCTGTCACCTCCAATCAACAAGCAGCCAGTGCCATGCAGCAAATTGCGCTGATCCTTTCCAGTTCGATTTCCGGAAATATCGATAATGTGAATTTATTGCGCCGGATATCGGATCTGCTGATTCGACAGGGAAAAGCGGCTAATCCTGTGGCTTGGCAAAATCTTGGCGGCTTATGTACCAGTGTCTTGGCAAAAAAGAAGGATTATTTACCCGCACGCCAATATAAAGCGCTGTCTGATTTTTATTCCCGCCAGTGGATCAAGGCTCCTGACAAATCAGTCGTTTTGCTCGGACTCTATAATGACCTAGACATTCCCGAATCACCGACTAACCAAGACAAGGAAATTATCCAAGTGCGGATTCAATCCCTTTTGGCTCTTGCAATGGATGCTGACAAAGACCGTGAAAAAGCATCAAAATTCCAAAAACAAGCCCTTGAAACAGCAGAAAAGGCTACAACCGACCATCCGGACTCCCTGACATTCAAGATTCAAAATTTATCAGTTCAAATCGCCACAGAAAAACTGATCCCCGCCGAGTTTATGGTCAAAATAAATGATCTGGCACAAAAAACGGACTTAGCAAATTGCCCGGTCCAAGAACTCATCGATCTGGGATCATTATTAAAAATGTCCCAGAGGATAAACCCTTCCCAGGATGCACAAATCACGAAGTACTATCAAAAAGTCATATCACTGAATCCTGATAATATCACCCTCAAAGCTGATTACGCCTTGTACCTCTTGCAGTCCGAGAAAAATAATGAGGCATTATCCATGATTCAAGAGACGCTCAACGCCAAAAACCCACTCCCCCCGTTGGAATGGCTCGAACGGAATGTGATTCGTGCCGACGCTGCCTATAAGTATGCGAATTACCTGATCCAAAAGGCCGCTGGCACGCCTGATCAAAAACAAAAGGACGACCTCCTGAATACAATTCCCGGCCTGCTGAGCGACGCAGCCCAAGCCCTGACTCCCTCCCAGCTCGCACTGTTACAGGCGAAAACCGCTTTTATCAAAGGAAACTTCCAGCAAGCCATGAGCCTGGCCGATCAAATCCCTCCCCTCCAAGGGGCAGAGGAAAGTGAACGCCTCTTCCTGGCGGCTGAATCGGCCATTAACCTCGGCCTCATTGGGGATGCCAAAGACCGTTACCGCAAAATAATTATTTCGCAGGGGGTTAATTTCCCCGTGCGCCTGCGGTTCTCACAATTACTCCTGCAAACCAATGAATATGATGTACTGGAGAATCAACTTAACTCCTTTACTGCGGACGAAAAAAACCATCCTGCCGTAAAAGAAATCCAAGCCGATTTCCTGATGAAAAAAGGCAAAAACCTTGAGGCGATTAAAGTCTATGATGATTTATTAAAAGTCACGGCAAACGACCAAAAAGCCTCATTGCTCCAGAAAAAAGCCGCCGCCCAGTCCCGTATCGGAAATCAATCCGCCGCTTTATCGAGTATTAGTGAAATACTTAAATCAAACCCGGCCAGGGTAGAGGCCCTAAAGATATTCATCCTCTTGAGTAATGATCAAGCCGCCTGCCTTCAAGCAGTCCATAAAGCTGATCAAAACGGATTACCTCCCCTTTACAGTAACCTCTTTAAACACTTACTTGGGATGAAAGATTGGCAATTTTCAAAAACCACACTGTCCAATCTCCGAGGGAATACCATGAGTGCCGACACTTATGAGGAAGTAGCCAAAACCTATATGATCTGGGGCGACAGCAAGATGGCAATGGCTGTCTTGGATGAAGGATACAAAAAGTACCCTTCGGACTCCGGACTCTTAGCCCTCCAACTCGACCAAGCACTCGCCACAAAAAATACAGAAGAATTAAATAGAATCCTGAATATGGCCCGTGAAAATAATAGTGATGGTGTCGGTGGTGCTTACTTTCAAGCCGTCATCCTTAATGCCCAAGGCAAAGCAGATGAGGCCCGGTCTGTGGCTGAAGGTATTACAAGGAAGCATCCGAACCATGCAGAAGCCCCTGTTCTTCTTGCTAAACTCGATTTCGGCAAAAAGGATTACGCCAACGCCAGAAAACACCTATTAAAGGCCATCGACATTAATCCTGCAAACGCTCAAGCCCTCTCCCTACTGGCTGATATTGAGTTCCGCAATGGACAGGATGATGCCGCCCTAGGGTATATTAAACGCGCTCTCACACAAGATCCCCAGAATACCATTTACCTTGCCCAATTCCTCTCGATCCAACAAGCAAAACTGCCTTCTGAAAGTGCCATGAATATCCGGAAGAAAATCGCTGATGCGGCCCCGGAATTCATTGAAAACACACAATCCCTCTCACTCATGCTTTTAAAGGAAGGCAAAACCGACGAGGCCATGGCGACTGCAAACATTGATATCATCAATGAAAAATCGCCTTTTTTTCAAAGGGCTTTTAAAGCACAAGTCCTAGCGGCAACTGGAAAAACGAAAGAAGCACTGGATTTATACGCTACATTAGCCAAGGAAAAACCGGACAACCTCGATATCCTCGAAAAATACGTATACCTTCTCATCCTCTCAGGAAAATTCGACGAGGCTCTTTCAATCATTGATAAAAGCCAAAAATCACTGAATGATAAAAACCTTCTCCTCGTCGAAAAATCCCTCGCCTACCAAAATAAAGCCCTCAATGCCCCAAGCAAAAAAGAAATGTCTGATGCTCTGAACCAAGCGATTGAAGCCCTCGCCCTCCACCTCGCCAGCAACGAATCCGATTCTCGTAGTTATTTACAGCTGGCCCGCCTCAAGCTCGCGGCAAATGACTCTGTCGGGTCCATCCTTCCTTCCATCGACAAAGCCATCAAATCAAACCCAAATTTCCCCGAGGCGATACTCATGAGGTCTGACTTGGAATTCCAACGGGGAAAAACCGATCATGCGATCGATTCCATCCGTACGGCCCTCAAGCAAAATCCTGATTTCCTGCCTTATTACACAAAACTCGCCGATTATTACCAAATGACAGGCCAATCCCGTAACACACAGAATATCATCGATGAGGCCATCCGGAAATTCCCTAAAAATGCACAGCTCTACACCATGCGGATGCTGTATTACATGAATAATGACGAGGTAAATCAAGCTCTCAAAGATGCCCAGAGTGCCTTTAACCTTTCGCCCACACCCCAAACGCTGTCTAACTACATTCAAACCGTATTGAGTTCCCAGAATATTCCTTTGACCAAACAAATCCTGGCTGAAAATGATGTGATGGTCAAAACCTCCCCTCTGCTCCAGGCACTCCAAGCCAGAATATTAGCCATGGATAATAAACCTGATGAAGCCTTTAAGGCCTTCCTCACACTCCTTCAGAATGCCCAGAATCTCTCATCGGCAAAAATGGTGGTTGATAATGCCCGGATATCTCTCGGCACGGACGCCGCACAAAAGCTCCTAGAGTCCGGAAATGTAAGCCTGCCACAAACTGAAAAAAACCTTTTATTATCCCAATTATACATCAATAGCGGCCAGGCAACTAAAGCATTTGCCCTCCTCGCTGTATTAAAAGACGAGGATATTAAAAAGTATTTCCCTCTGGTGAGTTCATTATTGCTCAGCTTGCAAGGTTCAATTGAAGCCGATAAAATGATCCCTGAAATCCAAAATCTGATTAAAATCAACCCTGAATCCCCTGCCCTGTCCATTGCATTGGCCAATCTATTTGGGACAGTAAACAACATGGACGCTGCAAAAAAAGAGCTCAGTACGATCGAAAACGAATATCCGCTGGAGAGTAAATTTGCCCAAGCGGAAATCGTCCTCAATCAAATGCAAAAAACCGATGATGCCGTATCACGGGACAAAATCGGTTACGAAGTCAGCCTTCTCATTGAACAGCTCCTGCGTAGTTATCCCGATAATAGTAATGCTTATCTGCTGAAAGCACGTTATTCACTGCTTACTAAAAAGAATAAGGATGCCGTCCAAGCAGCTGAGAAAGCTCTGCTCCTGAATCCTGAATCCGGCACTGCTATTATGCTCCTTACCGGTATCAGGTTTGATACTGGGGATAAACTCAAAGCCCTCGGGGAAATCGAGTTTTACATGAATAAATTCCCCCGGAACCTTCAAGTCCGCCAATTCTATGGGAATCTTCTCTTACAATATGATAAACGTAAATATGCTGAATTCATCGATTCAAGCTTGCGTTACTTCCCTAAAGACCCTGTTTTCCTGAGCCAAAAAGCCGAGCTTGAATCTGCGAAAGACAAGAAAAAGGCCATTACCTATTATCTTTTGGCGCTTGATCAGACACCCTTGAATCCCATGATCTTAAATAACCTCGCTTATTTATTGATGGAAACGAATCAGCTTGATCAGGCCGAGTCCTATGCCAAAAAAGCTAGTGAAATCGTTCCCCAGGATCCCTATGTGCTGGATACCCTCGGCCGGATAGAATTCCTCCAAGGCCGGTTTGATGAAGCCCAAAAGAACCTCGAAAAAAGTCTTTTTCTCAAACCCCTTCCTGAAAACGCCATCCACCTAGCCGAGTTATTCATCAAGAAGGGGAATAAAGACAAGGCACGGGATTATCTGAATCAAGCGCGAATTTTGGCAGATAAAAATAAAGTTTTCCTCGAGGAGATACAAAAACTGGAAAGTAGCCTTTAAACACATTTGTCAAAGTCCATCAGTCGAATAAAGCTTAAATTTCTCTAATCAACAACTTATGGAGCTGACCTGTCGTATTCACGATATAATCAGCTTCCTTGATCTCATCATGAGCACCGTATCCCCATGTCACGCCACACGTTTTGAGCCCCCGGTCACGGGCTCCCTTGACATCATTATGGCTGTCACCGATATGAATAATCTCTTCAGCCTTTGCTCCCGCCAAATCAATCGCACGGTTAAACATCTCGGGTTTTGGTTTTCGTGTGGGAGTCGCATCACCCCCGACGACCGCAGAGAACATGTGTAGAATGCCAAATCCATCCAGAATAATCTCTGTCGGGCGCTGGGGTTTATTTGTCAGGATGGCTAACTTTGCCCCTGAGGAAGTTAAATCCGTCAATAAAGCAAATATCTCGGGGTAGAACTCCGTATGCACCATACAACTATTTTCATACTGTGGTCTCCAGATATGAATAGCCTTTTTGATAAGCTCCGGATCTTCGCTTCCTAAGGCACGGTTAAAAAGTTTCTCCACCCCATCACCGATATAGGTTTGGATTAAAGATTCAGAAAGGCGATCCATCCCCAGCTCCAGCCGCACATGGTTCACTGACACGGCTATATCCATGCTTGAATCCACAAGGGTCCCGTCCAAATCAAAAAAAACAACCGGAAAAACAGGACGATATGACATACGATTCCTTGCTTTTTAGACACCTTTTAAAATGATGGCGGCGGCCTCAGCGATTGTTTTGACGGTGGAATACTTTTTACCCTGGAGGGCCTTATGGGCTTCGGATGAGTATTTGCCGTCGAGGAGGATGGATTGACACCCCCCATTAATCCCGCAAAGCACATCGATATCCTTATCCCCGACAAACCACGATTTCTTGAGATTCACCAAAAAATTCTGTTCCGCCTGAAAAAGGAATTTCGGGGACGGTTTACGGGAATTACTCTGTGGATTTTCGGGGGTATCAGGACAGAAATACATCCATGTGAATTTCACACCGGGCATAAGGGATAACATCCGGTCATTCACCTCATGCATCTGGTCCTCGGTAAAGAAGCCCCGTCCGATACCGGACTGGTTTGATACAATAAAAAGTTGAAACCCAGCTTTTTGAAGTTTCAAGAGGTTTTCGGTTACACCGGGCAGGAGCTCAACATCCTCAGGCTTGCTGATATAATGTTTATCAATAATCAGCGTGCCATCCCTGTCAAAAAAAACTGCGTGATTAGCCATTTTTCTTAAAGCTTTCGAGTATTTCAGTTTGGTTTGTGACAGCCGTACCCAGCTTGCCTACGACAAGACCGGCAGCGTGGTTAGCGATTTCAGCAGCCTCTGTCGGGGTGGCTCCTGTGGAAAGGGCTAGTGTATAGGTCGCGATGACGGTGTCACCGGCACCGGTGACATCAAAAACCTCTTGGGCCTTAGTGGGGGTATGGTAAAGCGGTTTGTTGCGTTGGAATAAAGCCATACCTTGGTCACCCAATGTAATGAGGAGGTGCTGGGGACGCCATTTTTCCAAAAGAATTTTACCCACACGGTCAAGGGCCGTATCCTTCTCGACAGGATCAACCGGCTCGCTGTAAACAATACCCGAAGCGGCAAACGCTTCCAAACGGTTTGGCTTGACCACTGTCGGTTCATGCCAATAAAGCGGGTTATAAGGATTCGGATCGACAGCCAGGATTTTCTTCTGGGTGGTCACGAGATTTGAAACACGGTCAACAAGCATCTGGGTGACAAAACCTTTGCCGTAATCTTCGATAATGACAGCGTCGGCTTCTTTGATCTTTGACTTGAATTCTGCAATCGCCTTGTCGGCAATTTGCACTTGTAGGCGTTCGCGGTGCTCACGGTCCACACGCACCATTTGTTGGTGACGTGCAATGATACGAGTTTTTACCACAGTCCGTGTATTAGGATTTGTAATGACCCCGGAGATGCCGACCCCTTCATTCTGTAAAAGCTCTTGGAGTTGAGACGCGTAGATATCTTTGCCCACTTGACCGATAATATCGACTTGGCACCCCATCGCGCGCAAATTGCGTGCCACGTTCGATGCACCGCCGGGGTAACGGACTTCCTTCGTGACTTCCACCACAGGGACGGGTGCTTCGGGCGAAATACGAATAACCCGGCCATAGATAAATTCATCCAACATCAAATCACCGAGGACAATGATCTTCTGGTTTTTAAATTTCGAAAGTATTTCTTTTGCACGTTCTGACTTCATTTTCATAACCTTTGATTATCTCCTTGATAAAACAGCCAATAAAATCGTTTCACCCCTCATTGGTCAACGGTAAAACGAGTCAAGATAAATTATTTTTTAAATTACCCTCATATCCACTGATTTAATCCCCTCTCAATAGGGAAATTATATCCGTGGCCAAATTGATTATTGTCTGGGATACGAGCCTTTTGCCGCCTGGAAAATCTGAAAGGCATATCGGGCAAGCCACAACATCATCAACATCAGGAAAAAATCTTGTCTCAGAAGGCTATAAATGGCGATTCCGCCTGCCACAATCATGCCGGTAAAAGCCGATACCATCAGAGATTTTTCATACCCCAAAAAAGGCCACAGGATAGAATGTAAAATACGCCCTCCATCCATCGGGAAAGCTGGAATTAAATTAAATAGCAAAAGCATGGTGTTTATCTCGATAAAAAAACCAAGCAAGGCTTGTCCTTCATCACCCCGGCATAACCCCAAATAACCGACCAGTACGCCAAGGCCCAAAAGAACCAGATTCACCAAGGGGCCACAAACTGTTACAATAAAATTCGCCAAGGCCCGGGGAGGAACCGAAGTATAGGCCAACCCGCCAAAGGGCCAGAGCACCACAAGATCCGAGTGTCCCCCCACTGCCCGGGTGGCAAAGATATGGCCAAACTCATGGAGGAGGACTGAACCAAAGATCATCACAAAAGCGATTAATCCCATTTTAATGCCCCCGAAACTCCAAGCATAGAGTCCCCCAATCAAAATCAGGGTGATATCCGCACGAACTTGCACCCCAAAGATGCGGCAAACCGGAAAATCAAGACCAAATGGACTGGCTTTACTCATATTAACCCGCAAGATAGCAGCGGTTTGCGTTTTGGTCTATTATTTAGTCACTCACTGGCATTTTGATGAATAATCTGATTAAGGGCTCCAGCTATATTTGGGTATTGAAAAACAAACCCGGCTTCTTGAAGTTTCTTGGGGATCACCCACCTGCTTTTAAGCACGAGTTCTGTCTCCGTTTTGATCAGGAGAGCCCCCATTTCTAGTAACCATTTCGGGGCGGGAAATCCAATTGGCATCCCCAGGACATCACGGAGTGTTTTCATCAAAACATGATTAGGGACTGGATTTGGTGAAGATGCATTATAAACCCCCGCCATATCGAGTCTGGATTCCAGAAATAAAATACACCGGTAAAGGTCCTCCAGATGGATCCAACTAAACATCTGTCGTCCCTCCCCCTGGGGCCCTCCTAGCCCGAAACGGACAAGGTTCTGATAAGGTGTCATGACTCCACCTCCGGGGCCCAGAACAATCGCCATGCGCAGGGCGATTTGCCTTGTCATCGGCAGGGCAAACGAAAAAAAAGTCTCCTCCCAACTTTTCGCCACACCCACCGAAAAACCACTCCCGATCTCGCCAGAGTCCTCTGTCATAGGTCTGTCCCGGGCATCCCGGTAAATGGTCGCTGTACTGGAGTTTATCCAAAGAAGGGGCGGATTTTGACATTTGAGTAGGGTTTGCCCCAGGAGCCGGGTTGTCTCCGTCCGGGACTCAAGGATTTCACGTTTATTGCGCGCATGATACCGACAATCCACAGAACGCCCTGCGAGATTTAATAACACAGAGGAGTTCTCCAAAGCTAACCGGATACCCTCTGGATCAGTCCATTGCACATTTCCTTGACTGCGGGAGATGACAATGATTTGCACACCCTCCGAGCGGAAACGGGATGCAAAAAATCTCCCGATAAATCCATTCCCGCCGGCAATAACGATTTTTCTCATGGATATTTAATGATGAATATTAAAATCAAAACCCTGTACAAGACCCAACTATAACACAAATGGGCCGGCAGGCAAAGACGTCTGACTATTTTCTGGTGGCAAAAAAACATAACCGTCACCACACAGAAAAAGTAGCATAATGCAGCAAACCCACTCACGGTGCGGATCTGATGGATATAAAGTACAGGCAAAAGCATCAGTGCCCCCATCAAAGAAACCCCGATTAACCGGTAGGAATAGCGCACTTTTTCCGTCAAAGTCCTTTTCCCGATTAAAAAAAACTGGAAAAGTATCTGCCCCCAGACCATCAGAAATTCAAAACTCCAATCATAATTGATCGTTATGTAACTACTGAGCAACCCCGCATAACAAGAGAGGACAACTGCGATAAAGACCGCCCCCAGAATGGCAAAAAAAGGATAATAAAAGCGGGAAAGTTTTTTTCTACTGATCCTCACTACTTGCTCACCCTTATTTTCTCTTTCTTCTCTTCAGATTCTTCTTCGAATTTATGTTTCTCGCCAGCGAGCTGTTTTTTGAGTGCCTCGACTTCACGATAATCATTTTTTCCAATAGCCTCCACGATCAGGCCTTCGAGATAAACCTCCCGCTCGGCGATCTTGGATTTGTAAAGTGAATCGATCTCCGCAATTTGCTTTTTCTGTTCGCCGCTCAGTTTAATGGTTGGTGATTTTTTATTTAACCTTTCCATGGCGAGTTCATAAGCTGATTTCATAAAACCTCCTTTAAATACAGTGCACCGGGAGTTAATCCCATTTAATTAAAACGTCTTCGCCTTCGATCTTGATTTCGTAGGTTTTCATATCCGCGCCGGGGGCTGTCAGTGACTTCCCGGTTTTTACATTAAATCTCCACATGTGCCACGGACACATCACGACACCGTCTTTGACCGGTCCTTGGGTGAGAGGGGCCCCTTGGTGGGGACAAGTATTCTCCATGGCACAGAATTCTCCGTCGATATTAAAAAGTCCGACATCCTCACCTTTAATATTGATGCCTTTACATTGCCCGGGCTGGAGCTCATGGACTGTGCAGAGTTTGATGAATTCGCTCATAATATAATGCCGTGGATTAAGGGTTTAAAAATTTCGAGGCACAGTAATCCAGAACCCCCCCCCTATTTAATCCTCTCAAAGTTTCTTTTTTAATTCCTGTTTCAGGATTTTTCCAGTGGCTGTGCGGGGGAGACTCTCGACGACACGGATCTCTCGGGGTTGTTTATAATCAGCGAGCTTCTCGCGCAAATAACGCCCGATCGCCGTGACATCCAGAGAGACCCCCTCGTTCGCAGAAATAAAAGCCACAGGCACCTCCCCTTTTTTGTCATCCGCTCTAGCCACCACGGCGGCTTCCTTGATACCGCTATAATGTAAAAGGACTTCTTCAATCTCCCGGGGATAAACATTCATCCCGCGCACGAGTAACATGTCTTTCTTCCGGTCCACAATCGAGATATACCCTTCCCCGTCGATCAGCCCGAGGTCACCGGTATGTAACCACCCGTTTTTCAAAGTATCGGCGGTTTCCTCCGGTTGGTTCCAGTACCCGGTCATGACATTATCCCCGCGCACACAAACCTCGCCCACTTGGCCTGAGGCAAGGGGCTGGCCTGACTCATCCATGATGGCGACTTCGACATCAGGAATGGGTTTACCCACGGTGCCCGCTTTTTGTTTTCCTTTTTGAACCGGATTAAAACTCACCACAGGGGCCGCTTCGGAGAGGCCGTAACCTTCAAGGAGGGGAAATCTGAATTTCCGCGCAAATTGCGTCAAAGTCTCAGCCGGCAAAGGGGCCGCCCCAGAAATCGCCATACGGATCGGGAAAACCCAGTTAAAGTAAAATGGCAACTTCGCCTGGGTCATCGCTTGGAAAAGCTGGGGGATCGCCGGGAGGATCGTCGCCCGGTATTTGATGATCTCTTTAAAAATATTTTTTGCCGGGGAAAGCGATTTCACAACCAAGATACTCGCCCCGATCGACAAGGGTAATACCATGCAGACCGTCATCATAAAGCTATGGAA
>JAWXBN010000068.1 GCA_034440155.1 Verrucomicrobiota bacterium
CCATCCTCACCTTATCCCCTAGCGGCAAAAGAATAGGAATAAGGCCGGAGTGGCACTTAGTTAAGGAATATTATGTACGAGTCATGTAAGGGGTGCTGCCCCAGCTCAAGACATTAAAAACGAGCTGAGCAATTTACGGTGCTCACTAAAGAGTGTGCTGCAATCCAGGGCGAAACGGTCTTGGATCGCCTGGAGTTTGCGGTAAGTAGCGACATTCTTCGCGATCGGTTTAACCAAAGTCTTGCGGTCCACCTTCACAAATTTTTTGCACAGGGCCTGGATCGAGGTCTTCCGGCCTTGGGCAAGCTCGTAGCACCACATGGCTTGTACAGCACCACCGAGGGCAGCCCCTTCACCCGTTTCGAGGCATACGACTGGGCAACCAAAGATATCAGCCATGATCTGGCGCCAGACGGCGGAGTTTGCCCCGCCTCCGGTAATCCGGATCTCAGTGGGTTTGATCCCGAGAGTGCGCAGGCGGTTGAGCCCGTAATTCATCCCGAGGGTCACCCCTTCCATTGCAGCACGCGCAAAATGCGCCGGGGTAAAGGTACGGGTATTTACCCCAAAATAAACCCCGGTACCATCCGGGACATTTGGTGTGCGTTCACCCTCTAGGTAAGGAATGAGCATTAACCCATCGGAGCCGGGTTTGATTTTAGCGACTTCGGTGGAAAGTTTTTCATTGGTCCAGCCAAAGGATTTTTTCACCATCTCTGTGGCGACAGTCACATTCATCGTGCAAAGGAGAGGCATCCACGCACCTGTACTATCGCAGAATGCAGCAATTTGGCCTTCGGCATCGACGACAGGTTTTTTTGAGTAAGCATAAATCGTCCCGCTGGTGCCAAAACTCGCCGTGACACAACCCTCCTCCACATTACCGGTGCCGATCGCCCCCATCATATTGTCCCCCCCACCGGAACTCACGACCACAGCCGGGCCGAACCCAAAGAGTCTGGCCACATCAGGACGGACGATTCCCGCCGGTTGATCAGAGGAACGAAGCGCGGGTAATTTGCTCGCAAGCTTCGGATCAATGGCGTTAATGACCTCCTTGCGCCATTTGCGCGTGCGCACATCCATGAGGGCTGTGCCGCTGGCTTCCCCATGTTCCATGGTTTTCTCGCCCGTCAGCCAGTAATTGATATAATCATGGGGCAAAAGGACGCAATCGAGTTTGGCATAGTTCGCGGGTTCATTTTGTTTCAGCCAGAGGATTTTTGAGGCGGTGAATCCAGCGGGGATGGAGTTCCCGATCATGGAAATGGTCTTTTTTACGCCACCGAGCTTTTTAATCATTTCATCACACTGCTTTACTGTCGAGGTATCACACCAGAGTTTGGCCGGGCGGATCACGTTACCTTTGGCATCGAGGGGGACGAACCCGTGTTGCTGGCCGGACACCCCGATTCCCGCGACATCCGAGGGTTTGATCTTGGAGGCTTTGATCGCCTTAGCGATCGTATTTCTGACCGCATCGATCCAATCCTTTGGATTCTGTTCCTTTGCACCGGCAGGCAGACCTTTGACCATCTCATAAGCTTGGGAGGCGCTCCCGAGGACTTTGCCGGAGGCTCCGTCCACAACGATTGTTTTTGTACTTTGAGTGCCGCTATCGATCCCGATGAAATATTTGCCCATAAGTTTTTTTGTTCCTTGGATTTTTGCCGCCGGATCCTCCGACAGTGATTGTTTGTTTTATCTAACGGACACCGATGGATTTGCACAGAAGAAAAATTCCCGATCCCAGACCCAAACAGAACTTCCTCATCCACTATAAGCCCCGGCCTATTGACTCGGTCTTGTCCGGTAAAGCATCGAGGTGAGCGTCACGGGAATCAAAATATCCGTCCAGAACCATGAACCCGCATTGCCTGAGGAAAAGTCATGGGCAGACACCATCTGGATCACATGTCCCACGGCATCCCCGCCCAACCACACACTCAAAGCTATTCCGGCCGCGAGCTTGTAGCTATAGGACGCACGCAGTGCCATTAGACAAGTCACCCCCATCGCTAGGTTCGCTATCCCGACCTCGTACTCAAACGGACTGGGTGCCCACCCGATAGACGCGGAAGCGATCTTTGAGAAAAACACATGGAAAACGAAAGTATAAACTCCCATGACTCCCCCGCACAGGAAAAGGACCCACCGGAGTAATTCACCCGGATACCCTCCCGCTTTCTTCCCCGAGCAAATTGCCGCAATCAAAAAAGCCCCAATGTAGAGAACAACATTGATATTCTCCATAAACAGTGAAATCAATAATCCAATCATCTAATCAGCCTGTTTTTTTAGGTTTTATCCTTCGAGTCGTCTATAACAAGTAGGCTGGACTGGAGAGTCATCTGAGCTTGCAGTAGCATGATGTGTAACGCGCAATTTGCTTCACAAAGGGTGGGGTGGACTGGCCGGGGGGATGGTTACAGGGAACCTGCGGCGAAATTTGTATTCAAAATCTTGTCCTTGGATTTTTGAATGCCGGTATTGGCGAGGTCGCTGGTGGGATTAAAAGACTGGGCTTGGAGGTACCAGAC
>JAWXBN010000069.1 GCA_034440155.1 Verrucomicrobiota bacterium
GCTCTACACAGAGTATAATGAGTTATTCAAACAGCACTGGAAACAGAAAACAGGTCAGGATATTTCTATCAACCAATCCCATGGTGGATCAGGCAAACAAGCCCGTTCCGTTATTGACGGATTAGAAGCCGATGTCGTCACCCTCGCCTTAGCGGGTGATATCGACGAAATCTCCAAAAAAGCCGGATTACTTCCCTCTGGTTGGCAAAAGGAACTCCCCGACAATAGCTCCCCCTACACCTCGACGATTGTTTTTGTCGTACGCAAGGGTAATCCCAAAGGGATCAAAGACTGGAATGATCTCGCCAAACCTGGAATCAGTGTGATCACACCTAACCCAAAAACCTCAGGGGGTGCGCGCTGGAATTTCCTCGCAGCTTGGGCCTGGGCAAAAAAGAAATACAACGGTGATGAAGGCAAAATCAAAGAGTATATTAGCCAACTCTATAAAAATGTCCCCGTCCTGGATAGCGGTGCCCGTGGTTCCACCACGACATTTGCCGAACGCGGGATCGGTGATGTCTTTATCTCATGGGAAAATGAAGCTTATCTGCTCAAAAAAGAGCTCGGTGCCGAAAGATTCGACATTATCTATCCATCTATCAGTGTCTTGGCTGAACCTCCCGTGGCTGTGGTCAGTAAAAACGCCGTAAAAAATGGCAACGGAGCGGTCGCAAAGGAATATCTTCAATACCTCTATAGTCCGCAAGCCCAAGATATTATCGCTAAACATTACTACCGCCCGCGTGACGCTGCTGCTGCTCAAAAGTACTCCAAACAGTTCCCTAACATTACCTTGGTCACTATCGATGGTGATTTTGGTGGCTGGGAAAAGGCTCATGAAATATTCTTTAAAGACAACGGGGTCTTTGATCAAATTTACGACAAGTAAAAGACGACTCTGATGGTAGTGATTTACTTATTTCTCGATAAAAAATACTTTCTAAACACTCTGGTTAGGGTATTTGTCTAGTTCCTGTTTGTAAGGGAATCAGAATCCGTATCGGTTAGAATAGGCCGATACGGATTTGAATGATAAGGGGATATTATCCAGTGGTAAAAAAAATAAAACATAGGCGGATTATTCCGGGTTTCGGACTCTCGATGGGGATTACGATCACCTATTTGAGTGTCTTGATCCTTTTACCGATGGCGGCACTGACTCTCAAAACCATCCCGATGGGTTGGGATCAATTCTGGAAAGATGTCTGGTCCCCCCGTGTTATCGAATCTTACAAAATCACTTTTGGAGCGAGCTTAATTGCCGCTTTGATAAACTTTTTTATGGGAGGTCTCGCGGCATGGGTCCTGACGCGTTATAATTTTTTCGGACGCCGTCTGATCGACTCCATGATTGACCTGCCTTTTGCCCTGCCGACGGCTGTGGCCGGTATTACTCTCGCCACTATCTACGCGCCGAATGGCTGGATTGGACAGTATTTTGCCCCTGAAAGCTTCCTCATCACTCATCTGAATGATGCAACACTCTGGATAGTCGGAAAAGAAATGTTTCCGAATGGTATCGCCATTTCATTTTCTGAAATCGGCATTGTCATTGCACTCACCTTCATTGGACTGCCCTTCATCGTCCGGACCGTTCAACCCATCCTCGAAGACCTTGACCAAGAGGTCGAGGAGGCTGCTGGGTGCCTCGGGGCAAATCGCTGGCAAATCGCCACACGCGTTATCTTGCCCGAAGTATTCCCCGCACTCATCACCGGATTTGCCTTAGCCTTTGCTCGGGCGATTGGTGAATACGGTTCCGTCGTTTTTATCGCTGGGAATATCCCTTTTAAGACGGAGATCACTCCCCTGCTCATTATTACCCGTCTTGAACAGTATGATTACGCCGGGGCGACGGCATTAGGGTTCTCCATGCTGGCGATTTCTTTTGTCATGCTTCTGGTTATTAATATTTTACAACACTGGAACCGTTCCCGTTTCTCCCATTAACAGTATGAATCCTCATCAAATCCGACATACGACAGACGATCCTCTCTGGGCTAAGATCATCATTGGCGGGATTGTTTTTGTTTTTTTAGGGCTTTTTCTCGTCATTCCTTTAGTCGCGGTTTTTTATGAAGGACTTAAAAAGGGGATAGAATTCTATTTTGCTTCTCTGAACGATAAATATACTTGGGATGCCATTAAATTAACGGTAATCGCAGCCTTCTTTTGTGTCGTCGGTAATACCATTTTCGGTGTATCCGCAGCTTGGCTAATTACAAAACATGAATTCCGCGGTAAAAGCCTTTTGATCAGCCTGATTGAACTCCCCTTTGCCGTCAGCCCGGTCATCGCGGGGTTAATGTTGATACTCCTTTATTCAGTCCACGGGTTCTTAGGCCCCTTCTTTATCGACAACGATATCAGGATCATTTTCGCGACTCCCGGCATTATTTTGGCCACAATCTTTGTGACATTTCCCTTTGTCGCGCGCGAACTTATCCCCTTGATGCAATCCCAAGGCAAAGACGAGGAAATCTCCGCCATCGTTCTCGGTGCCAATGGTTGGCGGACTTTCTGGCGTGTGACCTTGCCCAATATCAAATGGGGCCTACTCTATGGCGTCATCCAGTGTAATGCCCGGGCCATTGGTGAATTTGGGGCGGTCTCAGTCGTATCTGGTCATATCCGGGGAAAAACCAATACTGTCCCCCTCCATATTGAGATACTCTATAATGAATACCAGTTTACCGCAGCATTTGCCTTGTCATCAATGCTGGCCCTTTTGGCCCTCATCACCCTGGTCATTAAATCAATTGTAGAGTCCCGGGTTCACTCCGAAATGAAACGACTAGAGGAAAATTAAAAGTCATGACTACCGATAAAATATCCATAAGAGTGGAAAATCTGACCAAACTATTCGGCAAATATACGGCCTTGGATGCAATCAACGGATCTTTCGAACCAGGAAAACTTGTCGCCCTACTAGGCCCCTCAGGTTCAGGAAAAACAACTCTCCTGCGTATGATTGCTGGCCTTGATTTTGCGGATTCCGGCAGGATTCTTTTTAATGAGCAGGATGTCACGACATTATCCCCACGGGAAAGACAAGTCGGACTAGTCTTCCAGCATTACGCCCTTTTCAGGCACATGACCGTATTTGATAATGTCGCCTTTGGCCAATCTGTAAAACCGCGCAAGGAAAGACTGCCTGCTAAAGTCATCCGGGATAAAGTCAATGAACTCCTTGAACTCGTCCAGCTCGGCGAACACGGGCACCGTTACCCTTCCCAACTCTCCGGCGGTCAAAAACAACGTGTCGCCCTCGCTCGTACCCTCGCTGTCGAACCACGCATTTTGCTCTTGGATGAACCCTTTGGGGCCCTCGATGCTAAGGTGCGCAAAGACCTGCGCCGGTGGCTGCGTGAATTCCATGAAAAAATGAAGATTACGACGATTTTCGTCACCCACGACCAGGAAGAAGCCCTAGAGCTCGCCGATGAAATCGTGGTGATGAACCATGCCAAGATCGAGCAAATCGGTACACCTCAAGAAATCTATGATTCCCCGGCTAATCCTTTTGTTTATGAATTCGTCGGTAACGTCAATCTCTTCCGTGGAAGGGTCAATAGCGGAAAAATCCTGATCGACGGGAAAGAGTTTTCATTGGTGAAAAGCGACCACATGGGCGTCGAAGATGTCGGTGTGGCCTATGTCCGTCCCCATGATGTTAAAATCCATTTGGAGAAACCCTCAGACGGCGCTCTAGAAGCGACAGTGGTCAGCACCATATTCTCAGGAGCAAATACCCGCGTCCACCTCCGCCGTAAAGATATCGGGGAAATGGTCGATGCCGAGGTGCCCCGTGCCGACTATGGATCATTAAACCTGATCAAAGGCCAAGACGTCTTTATCACCATCCGCAATGTCCAAGTCTTCACCGAAGACTATTCCATCTAATCATCACCCGCGCGCAATTTGTTTTGGATTGCGACGGATAAAAAAAAATGCGCGACCACAATGGTCGCGCATGAAAATTAATCAAAATGGCCTAACAGGTGTTACCTGAAAGAAGGGCGTCTCTGTCCACCACCGGCTGAACGGAATCCACCACTTTGGGGAGTTGAACGCTTTGGTCCGGAACGGCGTTCACCACCAGCTTGGGAGAATCCTTCCCCGCGGCTTTCGCCACCACCGTCACGGGAATACCCGCCAC
>JAWXBN010000070.1 GCA_034440155.1 Verrucomicrobiota bacterium
CTGAAGGTGAAGTGCAGGCCATAGGGGCGGTGTCAGGATTTGCGGGGGAGCAGTCTTTCGCGTTCGGATAAGACATCGGCGATCTGGGCGATAATCGCCTCACGATCTTGCCCACTCAAACCAAAGGCAAGTTGCGCGGAGAGGATACCGTATTTCACCCCGATATTGAATCTCTGGCCTTGGATCTCCAGGGCGAGGTATTTTTCAGAACGTCCGAGGAGGGAGAGGGCGCAGGAGAGATTAAAGGGTTCCGCGGATTTTGTGGATATCTCCGAGAGCAGAGAGATAACCCCGGGGCTGAGTACATGCATCCCGAAAAAGCAGAGGTAATAACCTGCACGTTGGCCGGGGACGATCAGGTGTTGCTCCGCCTCGGTCGGGGTGGGTTTCTCGACGACAGTTTCGACTTGGTAGAGGAGGCGTTGGTTATCGACGATCTTGCCACCGATGGTGCCGTAGAGGGTGAGCATCGTTTCGCGGGTCGAGTGCACCCCGGAAACGGCGCAATCCTCGGCGCGGGCGGTATCGACGAGTTGCTGCATGCAGCTTTTGGTGGTGTGGCTGAGGAAAAGATGGTCGCCGACGAGGTGGAGGAATCCTTCATTACCCACAAAGTCCCGGGTCCGCAGGATAGCGTCCCCGTATCCACGCGGGTGGTCTTGCTCGATAAAAGTCAGGTATTGCGCAAATTGCGGCGCACTCCCGAGGAAATCGTTCTTTGTGCCGGGGGTGATGACCAGAGCGATTTGTTTGATCCCGGTTTCCAGGACCTCATTGAGGATAATCGAGAGGGCGGATTTCTGGATGCCATCCCGGTCAACCAACGTTTGGAAAGGAAGGGCGTGTTGGCCTTTACCGGCGTAAGTAATAACAGCTTTGTTAATCTGCATAATATGAGGAGGTGAATTTGAATTCATCTAAACCTTTTATTTTTCTTTTGCAAAACTAAAGATTTTTGCGCTGAAGGCCCCGGAAAATAGGATGGCAGATCAATCGTTTCCTTCCCTTCACGGACAGGGAATGAAAGTGGTGGAGGGTAAAAAAAAGCACCCCGGAAAACCGGGGTGCTCGAATGACAAAAATATTTTTTGTACTGTGATCGATTAGAGGATTTCTTCGAGGATGAGTTTCTTGTCGGCTTCAGAGAGGCCGAGCTTGCGCAGGGCGACCGGGCCGTCTTTACAGACTGGATCGAGGGAATCCAACGGAGGAAGGTCATCACGTTTCCAGAAAAGGCCGATGGGGATTTCTTGGCCAAATTCAAAACCGCGTTTGATCGCGTTATCAAAGTCCTTCGGATCGTGACCTTGTTCTTCCAATATCTTGATGCGGGGATTAAAGAATTTATATTCGTATTCCTTATTCCAAGTCACGCAAGGGCTGTAAACATCGATAAAAGCAAAACCTTTATGCTGGATGCCGCCTTTGATCAGGTCGGCAAGGTGGCGTTGCTTTGCACTGTAACCACGGGCGACGTAAGTCGCACCGCCGACGATGGCCATCGGGATCGGGTTGATCGGGTTTTCGACATTTCCTTGTGGGGAAGTCTTTGTCTTGAGGCCTAACTGGCTCGTCGGGGAGGTCTGACCGGTGGTCAGGCCGTAGATTTGGTTATCCATGACGATGTAGGTGATATCGATATTACGGCGCATGGCGTGGATGAAATGTCCCACCCCGATGCCAAATCCGTCTCCATCACCACCAGTGGAGATGACTGTCAGCTCGTGATTGCCCATTTTTACACCACCGGCGACGGCGACACCGCGTCCGTGGAGGGTGTGCATGCCGTAGGTATTCACATAACCGGGGAGATTTGATGAGCACCCGATACCGCTGACGATACAGACGTTATAGGGTTCGATCTGGAGTTCCCCCAGAGCTGTCTGGATCGCTGCTAATACGGAGAAGTCACCACAACCGGGACACCAATCAGGGTGTATTTTTCCTTTGAATGTGTCTTTATTAAGTGTGGTGGCTGCGGGGGCGGCTACCGTTTTTTCTTCAATGACGCTTGTGCTCATTTTTTTTAAGTTCCTCTGGTGGTTAAAATTAGACGCAGATTTCGTGCACAGGCACGTATTGTGCGACATTCTTAGCTTTGATTTCTTTGACTCCGTCGACAATGTGGTGGGGCATGAATGGCTCACCGTCATATTTGCGGATATGGGAGTGGGCATTAAAGCCAGTTTCCGAGCGGAGGTAACGGGCGAATTGACCGCTATAATTATTCTCCACAATGATTACTTTCTTAGACTTGCTGAGGATATTGATGATTTCTTCCCCGTGGAAAGGAACGATCCAGCGGATCTGGAGTTGGTTACAGACGATGCCTTCTTCGGCGGCGAGTTTTTCAATCGCTTCGAGGACGACGCCTTCAGTAGATCCCCAACCGACCAATGTGACGTCGGCGTTTTCAGGGCCAACGAGTTTCGGGGCGGGAACATGTTTTTCGGCACCGATCAATTTGCGCATGCGTTTCTCGTGCATCATGACACGTTTGGCGGGATTTGTAAATTCATCGGAGATCAAAGTACCGTCTTCATCATGGTCATCGGAAGCGGCGGTGAAGATGTGTCCAGGAGTACCGATAACGGCGCGTGGGGAGATTCCGCTCGGGGTGTTTTTATAACGCAAGTAGGTCATGTCGTTATAACCGCCGTAGGGATTATCCTTGGATTGGGCATCGGGGAAGATCATCTCGCCGCGGTCAATCTTTGGACTCAGGTTAATCTTATCGGTATCGATAGTGCCACGGCCTTCGGAGATGAGCAGGTCGCTCAAGATGATGCCGGGGCATTGGAGTTTGTCGGTGAGATTAAAGATTTCGGGAACAACTGAGTAGCAGTCATCAATGCTCGTCGGGGCGACGATCACACGGGGATAATCCCCATGTCCGGCACCGAGGGCTTGCCAGAGGTCGGCTTGCTCGGTTTTAGTCGGCAGACCCGTCCCGGGGCCACCGCGCTGGACATTGATCGCGACGACAGGGATTTCCATAATGGAGGCTGCGCCGAGGGCTTCGGTCATCAGGGCAAATCCCCCACCGGAAGTGGCGAACATTGTCCGCGCCCCTGTGGCTGCTGCACCATAAGCCATATTGGCGACACCGATTTCGTCTTCGACCTGGCGGACCATAATGCCGAGACGCTCAGCATATTTCGAAAACCAGTGGAGGACACCCGTGGAAGGGCTCATCGGATAAGCACAATAGAATTTCACACCGGCAGCCGCACCAGCCATGGCCAAGGCGGAGTTCCCTTCGATAAAGCCGAGGGGTTTCTTCTTATCTTCGAGTTTCGCGTAGGATTTGAAATTTGCTGTGGCATATTCGTAACCGGCTTTAGCCACGTTTGTTGTCGCTTCAATAACGGCATCACCCTTTTTCTTGAATTTCTTGGCGATGTCGCTTTGGAGGAATTTGAAGTCGATTCCGATTAGGGAGAGGATGGCCCCGACCCCGATGGTATTAATATTGAGTTTATTCGTATTTGCCCCTTGGACTTCTTTCACGGGAAGTGGGCAGAGGTTAACGCCAGCGGCAGCTTCACCGGGTTTGATTTTGTCACCATCAAAGAGAACGTATGAGCCGGCTTTCATCAGCTTCAAATGGCGGTCCATGGTGTCTTGATTCAAACACAGGAGGAAATCGATTTTATCCCCGTGACTTTTCAAGGGCTCATCACTCACTCGGATCGTCAGGAAGATGTGACCTCCACGAATGATCGATTGGAAGGCATTATAAGCGTTAAGGTGATAACCATTCCGGGAGAGAGCAAAGGCGAAAACATCACCTGCTGCTGCGATACCCTGACCAGCTTCACCACCGATAGCAATAGCAAAATCAACTTTAGACATGTAGAGAATAGATAGTCGATTCCCTCAGAGAATCAAGAGGAAGTGATATTTTTTATTTTGTAACGGAACAAAAAAGTCAACTTTACAACCGCTTATGCTTTCGAAACTATCCAAGATAGCTTTTCGTCTTTAACGTTACAATTTATCATTTTAAGGTTAGCCGGCAGTAAAAGAACATCTCCTTTAGCGAATGATTCCCCGTTTATTTCTGATTTTCCTTCAAGACAAATCCAGATTTCAAAGCTTTTTGTCTGCTTTTCGATCGTAAAGTCTTTGTCGCTCAAATGGTAGCTAGCACTAAAATACTCACAGCTGGCCAAGGATTGTTCCTTGTTTTGTGACGCAATTTGCCCGTCCTTCGGTGAAAAAGATAAGTCGGTGGGTAGATTCCCTTCATTAATTTGCGCCGAAAGGGCGGGTTCATAATCATCAAAGATGATGGATTTCATGGATTGTTCGACATGGAGCTCCCGTGGACGACCCCAATCATAGACTCGATAAGTCGTATCGGAATTCTGTTGGATTTCGACAATCACATTACCCGCATCGATCGCATGTAACCTGCCGGAGGGAAGGAACATAACATCACCGGCTTTGACCTTGAACCGGTGGCATAGGGGTTCTACTTCATTTTTCTCCAGAGCCTGGGCAAATTGCCCACGGGTTACCCCCTTTTTTAGACCAGCGATCAAGTGGGCTTCCGGGGCCGCATCTGCAATGATCCACATTTCCGTCTTGGGTTCACCACCGAGAGAGTCAGCTATTTCGGCGGGGGGATGCACTTGGAGGGAGAGACGCTCTTGTTCGTCAAGGAACTTTATGAGCAGAGGGAAACGGCCTTTCAGCAGGGGGACTTCACCCGTCAGGTCTTTGCCGAGGATATCGATTACCTCGTGGAGGGTTTTCCCCGCGAGGCTGCCGTTAATGATTTGGGTCTGTTCCTGTGGACGGTCACAGATTTCCCAAGACTCGCCAATGACTTTTCCGGCGGGTAATGTGCGGTTAAAGACCCTTTCCAGATTGCGTCCTCCCCAGACACGTTCCATATAAAGAGGTTGGAATTTTAAAGGGTAAAGATTTGTCGCGGTCATCATATCCACTGAGTCCTAAAACAAATTGCTCCAGATGGCAAGACCGGGAGATCCGGATAAAAACATTATTCATGACTGAATTGTCCGGTATCAATCAGTGCGCCGTGAGCCTGCAGCCATTTGCACCACTCACCTGTGGGTATTTCAAGCAAGTTGCTCCCCTATTTGGGTATTCAAAGAAGGTTTCCCCAATGGCAACCACGGAGAGGCTAGATTCAACAAAAGTTTTTTTGTCGCATTTTGTGTTAGATTTTTGCCGAAAGAACCGTTAGTAATAAAAATCTTCAATCCAAGGACGGGTGGCAGAGCGGTTGAATGCGGCGGTCTTGAAAACCGCTTAGGATGAAAGTCCTACGTGAGTTCGAATCTCACCCCGTCCGCCATTTTAACCTCTGTTGAAATGTTTCTTTCCTCCAAGATTCGAACCCCCGGTTCGACTGCCCCTGCGCAACTTGCGCCGATTCCTTTCTGTGGGCGCAGCCATTTGGCAGTAAATCCGTAAAAACAAATTACGCGGAGATGGATTTTCTAACGATGGGTGAGGACTTGGCTGATGGCTTTTGTGAGGTCCTCAAACGAAAATGGTTTTTGGATGAATCCGGCTGGTTGTTGTCCGGGGAAAGATTCTTCCGATGTTTTAGTAGAGTAACCGCTGCAGATGATGGCCTTGGTATCGGGATTGATTTTCAGGAGTTCCTGGAAAGTTTGTGCTCCACTCATTTCCGGCATGGTTAAATCCAGAAGGACGAGGGTAATGATATCATGATCTTTTTTGAAGATATCTAATGCTTCGACCCCGTTACGTGCGGACATGACATGAAAGCCCATGGTGGAGAGCATCCGGTCGGCCAGCCGCCGGGAAGGGGGTTCATCATCTATAACCAGTGCTGTGCCTGTGAAGTGGTCATTTATTTTCCCAGTGCTGGGTGGAAATTCATTACTGGCGGGAAGTCTGGTGATGGGGAAGAGCACGCGGAAAGCGGTGCCTTTGGCCGGTGAGCTATCGACTTGGATCGTGCCTTGGTGGCTACGGACGATGCCCATGACTGTGGCCAGTCCGATACCGCGGCCGGAAACTTTTGTTGTGAAAAATGGATCGAAAATTTTATTTGTAGTTTCCTCGGACATGCCGCAGCCGGTATCCGTTACTTCGAGCCAGCCGTATGCACCTGCCGGGAGGCTTTCTTTGATATTGTCAGGGAAAATAGTGGGGGAGGATAAGATCGTGACTCCCGTGGTGACGGTGATCACACCCGGATGATTCCCGATAGCATCAGAGGCGTTGATGATGAGATTCATAATGACTTGTTTGACCTGGGCCTCATCCGCCTCGAAATCCGGCAAAGCAGGATCAAAGTGATATTGAAGTTTGCATTCTTTTGAAATAGATACGGCCAACAAACGTCCCATTTCCTCCACCAGCGAGGAGAGGTTAACGGATTTAATGACGAACTGTCCCTTGCCGGAATACGCCAGCATCTGGCGGGTTAACTCCGTGGCTTCTCGCCCTCCCCGTAAAGATTCCTCGATGTATTTATGGATGAGTGAGCCGGGAGTAGCGAGGTCTAGTGCTAATCCCGCATGCCCCATAATGGCGGTCAGAAGGTTATTAAAGTCATGGGCGATGCCTCCGGCTAGGATGCCCAGACTTTCGAGTTTCTGGGTATGTAAGACCTGGCGTTCCAGAGCCAGCCTTTTTTCTTCAGCTACTTTTCGGGGGGTGACATCCAAATGGGTGCCGCTCATCAGGTGGGGTTTATCATCGGGGGTCCACTCGATGACTTTTCCCCGGGCATTGATCCAGACCCATGATCCATCCTTGTGGCGCATCCGGAACTCGACATCATAATAACCTTCCAGGCGGGAGAAATGCTGGTCGAGGGATTTCAAGGCGGTGGCGAGATCATCCGGATGCAGCCTCTGTTTCCAAGTCTCGACTGTGACGGGTTGTAATTCCTCCAGTGAGTATCCTAGCATCAAGGCCCATCGTTCATTGAGGGTTAATTTCCCCGTCTGGACGTACCAATCCCATGTTCCGGCATTTGTCCCTTCCAGAATATTGGCCACGCGGTTACGCTCCAAGATGATTTGTTGTTTGTCTCGGATACGCCCTCGAATGTCATCGATCAACGCCAGAAAATAGGCCACACGACCTTCGGGTGTCCGGAAACATTTTACAGAAATTTTGACGTGGATGATGCCCCCTCTTTTGTGCAAGAGCCTTTTATCCAGTGAGTAAGAATCGATTTTGCCGGCCATTGAGAGTTTAAACTCCTCCACATCGGCCGACAGATCATCCGGATGGGTGAGCCCGATCCACGTTAATACCGCGAATTCATCGTGGTTATATCCGAGCATTCCACAAAGAAAATCGTTGGCGTAAATCCTCCCGTTATCAGGAGTCGTCACAGCCATTCCGATCAGTCCCAAGTCAAAAAAATCCTGGAACTCGTTGAGCGTTTCGAGTTCTTTTCCCACTGCGCCAAAAGTGGCATAGTTCCCGGGTAGTCTCAATCCATAATTCTTGAAATTTAATATCCGTCATGCCGAGGGGTTATTCTTTGGTACGAAAAGTCTTTGTGCGTTTCCGGTTCTTCATGGTAATAGAGAATGGATTATATGAATGTAGCCACCTTGATTTCAGCCGGGCGCAAATTGTCCGGGCAGGTCGGAAAATTAAAATTTTCCCCGCCGGTCACACATGTTTATAATCCGCTTGATTATGCACGGGCACCCTATGAATCTTATCTCACGCAATTTGCGCCGGGCAAAAAAAGGGCGGTTTTCCTAGGGATGAATCCCGGGCCGTGGGGTATGGCCCAAACGGGGATTCCTTTTGGTGAAATCCCAGCCGTCCGTGACTGGATGGGGATTTGTGAAACGGTGGGTAAGCCGCCGGTGGAACACCCCAAACGGGCTGTTCAGGGATTTACCTGTGAAAAATCCGAGGTCAGTGGGCGACGATTGTGGGGGTTATTTAAGGAAAGGTATGGGACGGCAGCAGATTTTTTCCGGGAGCATTTTGTCTTAAACTATTGTCCTCTTGTTTTTATGGGGGAGACGGGAGCAAATATCACCCCGGATAAATTACCCGTTCCCGAAACGGAGGAACTTTTTTCCGATTGTGATGAGCACCTGAAAGTTTTTATCCGGGTTTTGGAGCCGGAGTTTCTTGTGGCCGTCGGAAATTTCGCCGAGGGTAGGCTCAAACAAATTGTGCCCGATGGGGTAAGGTTAACCCGTGTTTTACATCCATCCCCGGCGAGTCCGGCGGCCAACAGGGATTGGGCCGGGACAGCGACAAGGCAACTTCTGGCTGCGGGGGTATGGAGATCCTGACTTGAGTTTTTTCAAAAATGAATTATTGATAATGAGATCACGTCTAACCTGTCATATTGAAACATTACCGATTAAACCTTTATGAAAACATCCCTCAAAAATTTTGGTGTAACCCTCATTCTAGCCGGTATGGTCGTCTCAATGACCGGTTGTGAAACAAGTCCCGGGACCGGTACTGTCGTCGGATCAAGTGCCGTCGGTGCGGGGGTCGGTGCGGCTTCTGGTGCCTTGATCGGTGGGGGAACCGGTGCGGCTGCAGGTGCGCTCATCGGTGGTGCCCTCGGGGCTGGGACAGGTGCACTGGTGAATTCCTCTAACAATAGCAAGACCGCTTATCCCGTCGCACAGCGCGACCGGAAAAATTATAATTACGCGATTAGTCCTTTCAACGGTGAGAAACTCTACGTCGGATCAAAGCCAAATGGTTCAAAAATGCGCGACCCCCAAGGGCGTGTTTTTGTGGTGGGCGAATAACTAGAAAACAGGGCGTGGATTAAAGTCCTGAGTAACCCCCCTCCCGGATTATCAAAGACGGTGAAGCTTGGATTCATCCGAGGCGCACTTCATACCCCCCCCCTCTACTTCTTCATAATGACAATCTTGGCGCGGGATTTTTTGAGGTGGGTGGGATGGGAGAGTTCGATAGTGTGGGTGCCCTCTTTCATTTCGGCGAAGTATTGGTGCCCGGATTGTTTGATCAGAAGGGTGGGGCTGGTCCAGGCGGTGTTTGATGGGCCGGAGGCTTTCAGGGGGATGCGGGCAAATTGCGCGGGCAAGTCAGGGTCGAGATAATAGGTCGCTCCATCTGTGGGGGACCGGATCGTGGGAGTGTCCCCTGATTCATCTTTTACGACAGCGAGGCTGGAGAGGGCGTTATCACCGCTGGCGTACCATTCACGATATGCGGACGGCAGGAGTACCCGTCCGCGGGTATCATAATCGCTCGCGTCCTCTCGGGGAGGCGGATTTCCCAGCACGAATTTCTCGCGCACGACCACGCGCCCGGTTTTGGTTGTCTCTTTTCCCGTGAGGAGATTTATCGGTGCCGTGCAAATTGCAGCGGGTTGGGCGAACCAAATAGAGCCTGTCTGATCGTGGAGGAAATCCATCACCCGGTGCATGAGTGGGGCGGCTCCGGTGACACCACTGACGTCACCCATGGGTTCACCCGAGAAATTCCCGACCCAGACGGCCACAGTCCATTCGGGGGTGTACCCGACTGCCCAGTTATCTCGGTAATCGGAACTGGTACCGGTCTTGCACGCGACGGGATAAGTAAATTCCAGGGCGGATTTCCATCCGAAAGATAAGGCACGTGCCGCAGGATCATCGAGCATATCAGACACCAGAAAGGACGACTCCGGCGATAATAGTTTTTTCCCCTCAGGGGTCATTGGTTCGCCCAGGAGCATGCGGTAAGGCCGGTAAACCCCTTCGCGTCCGAGCAAGGCGTAGAGATTAGCGAGCTCAAGCAGACGCACCTCGCCATTACCGATGGCCAGCCCGAGTCCGTATTCATCCGCACTACGCGAAAGGGAGGTGACTCCCGCCGATCGAAGGAATCGATAAAAGGCACCGACTCCGACGGATTGGTCGAGGACTTTGACAGCGGGGATATTCAGCGAGTTACCCAGGGCATAACGCAGGGTGACCGGACCGAGACAACGGCGGTTATAATTCACCGGGCTATAAACCCCTGTAGCCGTCTGGAAGGTCACCGGGATATCCGCCACGATATCGGAAGGCCGCGCCCCGTTATCGAGGGCTAGGGCGTAGATAAAGGGTTTGAGGGTGGAGCCGGAGGACCGCGGAGCCCATGCGCCATTTACTTGTCCACTTTGAGGACAGAAATAATTTTCAGAGCCCACCATACAAACGATGTCCCCTGTGTGGTTATCGATGACGACGACGGCCCCGTTTTTGACATTCCTGTCCCGCACTGTAGCGATTTGTTTTTGGAGGAACCCTTGGACCTGTTCATTCCAAGCGAGGTCGAGGGTGGTCAGGATTTTTCCGGTTTCATTCTCAAAAGGATTCTGGCCCAGTAGGAAATCAATAAAGTGGGGGGCTTCAAAGGTGTTCCTGGCTTCCTGCAGGGTGACGGGTTCTTGGAGTGCGCGGGTCCATTGGTCCCGGGTGAGCCATTGGTGGTCGAGCATGACGGCCAGTACACGGTCGCGTCGGAGGGTGGCTGAGGGCAAATTGCGATAGGGATTCAGCCGCGTGGGATTTTGGGGAAGGCCGGCGAGGAATGCCGCTTCCGAGGGGCTTAAGTCACGAGGGGATTTATGGAAGTAGAAATCCGCAGCGGCCATCATACCCTGCTGGAGATGCCCGTAATCCACGCGGTTAAGATACTCTTCAAGCACCCAGTTCCGCCCTTTCTGGGTGATCATGCATTGAGCCATCCAGGCTTCGTAAAGTTTCGTCAGCAAATTGCGCGGGCGTTTGGGGCCCGAGATTTTGATGAGTTGTTGGGCGATTGTGGAGGCTCCGGAGACGATCCGGCCTTCTTCGAGCGAATCAACCACGGCCCGGCCAATCGCAAGCATATCGACTCCCCCGTGTTGATAAAACCGAGCATCTTCCGAAGCGAGTGTGGCATGGATGACGACCGCGGGTAGGTCCGAGAGTTTTACATGTTTCTGGTAAGCTCCGTTTTCCCCGCGCAATTTGCGTAAGGACCGCCCGTTCCGGTCCTGGATATCGAGGCTCTCAAAAGCTGCCTTCCCGCCCAGTCGTGCAGGCAAGGGTGTCACACGCAGCGCCAGCGCATAGACCATCCATACCGTCAACGCCACTGCGCCCGGGATCACGAATTTTTTGAGTAACTTGATTTTTTGATGTCTCATTTTTATTTTTGCTGCCACCGCCATTAAGCGGGAGATAACAGGGGGGAACACTGGGTGGGTCAAACTTTAACTGGCTTTGGGGCCGGATCAAAACGGCTGATATTTATTTCAAGGCCGAGGCATTGATTTGTTGTGATTCAGTGATGCCAAAGACATCGGGGTTATACATCTCCTCGACCTTGGTTCCCGGGGCAAATGTTTCTCCGGCGGCGCGGACACGGGCGAGGTAACGCACCGTGTATTTGCCGGGCTGGAGATAATTCGCAAAGAAAAGCCCTCGGTCCGCACGGAGTTCACGAAAGTCGATAAAATATTCATCTGTATCAGTGGCTCCATTGACGGCTTGGGTGTTGAATCCGGGTTTGACCGCCTCAAAGACGGCGGGTAATGAATCGTCAATCGCCACGTAATGAGCGGGTCGGCTCACCTCCAGGAGGAGGGTGATGAGAATCCGGTCACCGACTTTCAGGTCTTTGGCCGGGGCCAAGGATTGGTCGTCGAGGATTTTCTCATACCGGCGTGTGACCGAGAATCCCCGGGCGGTGCGCGGCTGGTATTTATCCTTTGGATATGCCTCGATAGAGACCGTGCTAAAGACGGTGGCTTTCGAGGGGTTATTCAGATTCATCGGGGTATTAGCCAAGGCGGGCAGCGTCGGATATTCTTCCCGTGCGGACGGAGCTTCCGGGGACAGGTTAAAAGTCCGTGAATCCGGTCCCCAGACCAAGGAACCGGAGAATTTTTTCGGTTTACCCTTTTCGACGGCGATAAAATATTGGGACAAAGCCATCACCGCCCAAGCGTTATCCTGGGTATTATACCACCGGCCTTGGTAATGCCGTGCCCCCATGATTTCTATGACCCTGCGGTCGATGGTTTTTGACGCAGGATCAAGTTTGACTTCGGCCAGTAAATTCATCGCGCTCTCACGTACACCGCTTCCAAACCAGTAGTAGTCGCGGACGCCATTAAATGGCAAACGGAGGATTGCTTCCGCTTGGGAGGTTTGCCCGCCGGTTTCTAGGATACACAGGGCCAGCAGGGCACGATCCTCGTTATTCAAGAGCTTCGCCTTGCCCGTCATGAGTTCGATCCAGGAGGCCTCGACTTTTCCCATCAGGCTCAGGCAATACAGGGCCATGACGCGTTCGGACAAGGACATGCTGTTTTTATCGTCGGTTAATCCCGCCATTTTACCCCGGAGATATTCCGCGAGTTGATTCATATTCGATTCTGGTACGGTGGATCCATTACGCTGGGCCAAGGCGAGTCCGATCCCGCCATAGGCACTAGCCCAAAGCATCGGTTCCTGTCCGCCCGGCCAGTAGGTCAGGCCGCCTGAATAATGTTGCATGGACAAGAGGCGGTTGATCCCGGCCTGGACATTGGCCTCGATCTCCGTATCGGGCTTTGCCAGGGAAGGAATCGCTCCGTCGAATTCGCGGGCGTAGATCCAAGGAATCAGGCGCGAGGTTGTTTGTTCGACACAGCCGTAAGGATAGTCCAGGAGATATTTCACTGCGTCGGAGAGTTCGAGCAAACGGCTATTAGCGATGGATACTTTCAGGGTTCCGGTGCCTTCGAGTAACTGGGGATTCAGGGGTTTGAGCAAATTGCTCACGGGCTCAGAGGTGTGCGAGACGTGGACTTCCTTGAGCAAGGGGGCGGCCGGGACGATATTCATCGTCGCCAGTGCGGAGTCTTGGTAATCCGTCGGGGTAGAGGCGGGGGCGGTGGAGTTCAACCGTTTTAATACGGCTTGGCTGGCTCCCCCTTTTGTAGCAGGTTTCGAGCCCGTGCCTTTGACCGACCAGACCCATTTGGCTTCACCGAGTCCGGTCATTATTACCGGGAAATCTACGGGCAAAGACTGGCCTGTGGCGAGGTCGATGATTTTTTCGGTGCCGCCTTTGGACAAACGGGCGAGACCGTCAAGCCGCAGGGATACGGTGGCTTTAATCGGTGCGCCGGTCGCGTTTTTGACGACAGCGCGGGCGATGAGCGAATCCCCGATCCGCGCAAATTGCGGGAGGGCCGACTCGATCATGAGGGGTTTATTGATTTCTATAGACGACTGGTTTTGCCCGAATTTCCCGCCCTTATCCTGTGCCAGGGCGACAATGCGGTAGCGGGATAAACTCTCCGGCGCGGTAAATCGCACGTGGACGTGGCCTTTTGCATCGGTCTTCAGGTTGGCATTCCAGTACGGGCAAGGAATAAATTTTTTCCGCATTGTCCCGCCTTCATCGCCACCCCCGCCTATCAAAAAACCTTTATTGTCGAAGGATTTTTGTTCGGGGTCCTCCTTGAAAAGTTCCGGAATCGATATGCCCGAGATCACATACAAGGGCCTGAGTTGATAAAAAAGGGAGTAATAATCGGGCACGGTGTGTGCAGTCAGGGAAAGAATGCCTTCGTCGACAGCCATCACGGTGACTTCGGCATCAGTGACAGGGGTCCCATTGTCGTTCGAGACGGCGATATCCACTGAGACATCTTGGCCTGGTTGATAAGTCTTTTCAGCGGGATGCACATCCACGGTGAGTTTGGAGTCAGGATGCTCGACAGTGAGTTGGCAATAACCGGTACGGAATTCAGGCATCGGATTTTTCCGTAATGAACCTTTTGTCCCCTTGAGCAGTGTGACTGAAACATAGACATTTGGGATATCATCAGCAGTGACAGGCACCTCGATCAATCGGTTGGACTCACGCAGCTCGACAGTGAAAAAGCGGCGGACATTTTCGCGTTCGATACTGACCAAGGCGATGCCTTCGACCGGGGTTTTCACCATGATCCGGGCGACTTGCCCGGCGCGGAGCGTGTCGTTTTCGAGGGCCAGGTCGAGTTTGGTATTATTCTCTAGGGACCAGCCCTCGGCTGCGTCCGATTGATACACGGACACTGTCGCGACGGTCATCACGGGATTGTCTTTGGGATCTTTGCCGCTGATCTCGACGAGATAATCCCCAGGCTCGGAGGGCTTAAAAGTAATTTGCGATGGAGGCAAATTGCCTGCGGGGTCTTCGGTCAGGCGCCAGCGGGATTGGACACGCTCGACAGGTAGGGTTGTGATCGTGCCGGTAAATTTTTCGTCGAGGTCGATATTTTGCTGGTAAGTAGTGATGCCGCCCGCGCCTTTGACTGGGACAGAGGTGCGGTTGATTTTTTTGACCACGACTTTTGCGGTGAGTGCTAGGGGAGCTGGAGTGCCATCGGCATTTATGGCGATCACCCGGACAGGAAGAGCTTCACCCGTTCTCACAAACCCTTCCGGGCGATGGAACCCATAATAATAAGCTGAGCTATCTTTGGTGAAATCCACAGCGGAGGAAACGGTTTGCTGGTTGATGTCGGTGACTTCAAAGCTGATATTCACACGGCGAGGCATGGGGAGCTTCTGATTAACCGGGATATCCTGAGTGAATGTGCCCCGGCCTGATTCCGAGAGATTTTCCTCGCCATTGAGGGATAGGGAAGAATTGTTGTAACCGAGTTCCTCGGGATTAACCGAGTAAAGCCCTTTACAGAATGAGAACCCTGTAAAACCCTCCGGCATAAAACTGAAATCATGGGCATTCATGAGCCATCTCATGACGGCCTGAGTACCGAGGGGCTGGCCGCTATAATAGCTGGCAAAGACGGGAATCGTCACGGGTTTATCCGTCAGATAACGGGGGGTGGCATCCACGGTGAGTTCAAAGGCATTTGGTTGGTATTCTTGAACGGTGAAATAACCATAAACCGAGGAGTGATCCACGGCCTTTTCATCGGGGGTGACTTGAATGGAATAACCTCCTAAGGGGACGGAAGGACTCAATGAAAAACTGTAATCGGAGGAACTAAAGGCGTTTAGTGTCATTTCCTGATCGACGATATTTTGCCCACGCGGGTCGGTAATCATGAGCCTGGCTTTTTTGCCTGCTAATGAATCCAATCCTTTTTCCCCGAGCTTGCGTAGGATGGTTTTTAGATGAACCTCCTGCCCCGGCAGATAAACGCCGCGTTCGGTAAAGACTGCCCCCTCTAAGGGTCTCACCCCGGGATTACCCGGCCAACTGACCGGAAAATCGTATCCATGACGGCGAATGTTGTTGGTCACTTGATAAAGCCTAGTCAGAAAGACATCTCCACCCTTACGGACTTCCACCCATTCGGGGGATTTTCCGGTTAAGGATTTGGTATCAAGCTTGACCACGCCACTTCCGTCAGTAGTCCCTTGGGCAATGAGTTCATCTTTTAATGAGAAGACCCGCACTTTTACGCCCGGGATAAATTTACCGGTTTCATAAGAGAATACAAAAATATCGAGCGAGTCACGGCCTTGTTTGCCCAGTACGCCTAGATCGGAGAGCATGACAATAGCCTGTGTCCCGACTTTCCCGTCACCGGTGGCCTGCAAATAATAAGCGCCGGATTGCCCAGCACCCACGAGGTTATCCCAGTCTAGAGCAAATTGCTGTTGCTCATCCACCGGGGTCGTCCGGGTAAAGCTGACTTCCTTGATGACTTGTCCGGTGAAATTTGTCGAAGCCACCTGTTGGTAGGGCTCGTAACCGTCATTCCATTCGGTTTTAAAATACTTATTTTCATAAGCCTTCACTGCCGGGAGCAATTTGTCCGGGTCGAGCTTGGTCACGGTTAAAGTAGCATTCGACACATTGATGTCGAGCAGGTCGATTTGCCGGTGGCCCCGCGTCATTTGCTGGATGGCAAACGCCGGGAAATACAGCCGGGGTGCGACGGGTTCAAAAACCAGATTCGTCGAGATTTTTTGTCCGAGGGAAAAATCATAGATCGCGGGTAATCCTTTTTTGACCGTGATCGGATAGGGTTTGCCGAGGGCGAAATCACCCGAGATGGACAGGTAGGAGCCGTCGATACTCACGCTGAGGTTTGTCGGGGCATTGCCGATGGTGATCCAGTCACTCCAGTTTTTCGTATTAAAATTCGCCTCATCAAAGAGTTTCGAGAAGGATAACTGGATCCGGCGGGATGAACCGATCACGTTACGTGCGACGGCTTCCTGGAGTTCAAAGGGTACGACTGTTCCGATTAATTGTTCTTGTGTTTCTTGAGTAAAGACTTGCCCGGATGCATCCGGCATGTCTTCGCTAATCACGAGTTTCCAGTCTTTGCCAGGAGGCAAGGGTTTGGCTGGATTAATCAGGATGCGGTTTGGGATAAATTTGACACCGGAGTCGCCACTTGCGGGCGGGCTCTGCGCAGTTTGATCACCCTCGGCAGCTGTGTAAAAGCGCGCTGACCAGGGGTCGACTGTGGAGTAAGGAAAATAATTGGTACTAGTGGCCTGTGAGATTACGGCAGCGACTTGTTTGCCATCAGCATCAACGAACCGGATATAACGGCCGACCTTGGCGGGGTCCACGGTTTCATTAAATGAAGCCTGCATCGTGAAGAGTGATGGCGCGTTGTCTTTATGATAACCATTTGGATAAATATTCTCTACAGCAAATGGGGGTGTACTCAGGGACTCTTCGAGTTTGGCATTCATGGGTTTCCCGTCCGCATTCTTTAGGCCGGACTTGAGGCTGACATGGTAAGTCGTGCCCAGTGCCCAAGGTGCGGTCGGGGTGAAAATGCCATTACGTTGGCTGAGCCATTTGAAAGAACCCTTGATTTTCGGGCTAATGACCAGCGGATTTAACGGTTTGACCGTACTGGGATTATCGAGGGCCCCGATGGCGGGTTCATCAAACCTGACCTCGAGGGTGGTTATAGGATCAAGGTTTTTGGAATTAAGTACAAGCACGGCCCCTTCAGCCACCGAAGGAGGAGGAGGAATGTCCTTCTTTTTGTGGCGGGGCACTAAGGTCGCTGCCAAAATAATGATGATTGCCAAACAAAATAAAAACACCGGACTCTTCAAAAAGCCTTTTCCCATATAAAAAAATAGTATGCCACAGTTATAGATTAATCACGACAAAAGACTCTTTTGCCAAATAATCTTGGCATACCCCATCTGTCGTGTCTTACCGACCATGTTCCAGCCCCATTATGCAGGAAGAAAGCGCATTCACACATCAAAGGCTTCGATCTTTCAGATCGATTTATGGTGCAATTTGTTCAAAAAAAGATGAGAACCCTGAAGAGTAAATATCTTGAAGGAGATTCCTCGCTGGATTGCCGAGGGGAAGCTTAGCCCTGGGATACTTTGCTAAATGACTCGACGGGTTTTTTTTGTGCTGCGGCTGATGGTGAAAATGGTTTTAATTTGAAGCACCATTCGTATTAGCGGGTGGCCCTATTTTATTGATGATTTTCTCGACAGCCTCCGCAATTTGCGCGCCGGTACGTTTAATTTCTTTTTTATCGGCATTTTTAGAAAGGACGAATTTTGCAATGAGGACATAAGGGTTTTTCATCAGGATAGCACCTGGAGTGGGGGTAGTTTGGGCGTGGGATCCCATGATGACAAAAGGCTGGTCCGCACTGCGGTTGAGGTCATAGAGCATGACTCGCGTTTCCATTTGAGCTTTACCGGCCCCAAACCCGATGACTGCCCGGACGATACGGCTGCCTTGGTCGACCTCGATAAATTCTCCTTTTAGAAGCCAGGCATTTTTGGGTGATGAGGGCATCATTTCATCCGGCTGGGCAGTTTGCCCGTCATTGGTCAGGCTTTTGATGATGGATTGTTGCATGCCGCTGGTGATTTCCTGGGCTTTTTCGGCAGGGTTATGTTTTTCCTCCATGCGGTTAGCCAAAATACGGGGGCGTCCGAAAAGACCGGTCTGGGGTTGTCCAAGAGGGGCCTGTGAAGAGTCGAGGGAAAATCCATCCACATAAATGATGTCCGGCTTTTTCGAAGGAAGGGCGGCTGTAGTTTCTTCATCAGTAATTTTGGCCAATGCAAAAACAAATGAGGGGATCGATGCCAGAAACGTGATAAAAAGGAGGGAAGAAAATTTCATTTTTCCGAATTAAGGGTACTCCAGCGTCAATGTAAAATAAAAAACGCTTCTTTTCCGACGGGCTTTTTAGGGTTATTTTTAAAATTAATGAAAAAGTTGAGGTTTTCGCTTGAAATGCTTTTTCACCTCTATATGATGCCTAATCCGAGTTTGAACTAAATTTAAGGTAAGAATTATGAAATTGGAAATCCATCCCGAATATAAAGAAACAGTCGTCACATGCGCATGTGGCGCGACTTATAAGACACGTTCCACCAGAGAAAACCTTCGTTTAGGTATCTGTGCAGCTTGTCATCCCTTCTTCACAGGTATGCATAAATTCGTCGATACAGCCGGACGCGTTGAGAAATTCACACGCCGTTTTGGTGCGACCACGACAGAAGACCGCAAAAAACGTAAAGCTTAGCTTTTTTTACAATCAAAGGTGTTTTCACGGGATTTAATCAGCCCTTGAAAACACCTTTTTTATTTTACCGGACTAAACTTTTTAACGCGTCATCCTATGGATATCAATTTTCAGATCGAAAAATTCCGCAAACGGTTTACCGAGGTGGAGCAACAACTCAGTGACCCGATGATTTGTTCCGATTCCAAAAAAATGCAGGAACTCGGGAAAGAACATTCCCGTCTGAAAAAACTCGTCATAATCGATGATGAATTGAATAAAACGCAGAAAAACCTGGCAGAAAATCGGGAAATCATCGCCGATGGCAGTGATGCTGAGCTTGTGGATATGGCAAAAGAAGAGGTAGAGCCTTTAAAAGCACTCGAGGATAAACTCCTTAAAGACCTGCGCCTAGGGATTGTTCCACCAGAGCCGACTGATGACCGTAATGCCATTGTAGAAATCCGGGCGGGAACCGGAGGCACGGAAGCCGCGCTTTTTGCTGCCGATTTATATCGGATGTACATCCGGTATGCAGAGACCCAAGGGTGGAAAATGGAGTCCATGGACTCGAATCCATCTGACCTTGGCGGATACAAGGAAATCATCTTTTTAGTGACGGGCGAAAATATCTTCCAGAAACTCCGTTTTGAAAGCGGGGTCCATCGTGTCCAACGTGTCCCGGCTACAGAAGCTCAAGGGCGTATCCATACCAGTGCGGCCACCGTCGCTGTATTACCCGAGGCTGAGGAGGTGGACATGGTGATAAATCCTAATGACCTAGAAATCAGCGTGTGCCGTTCGGGCGGGCCTGGCGGACAAGGTGTGAATACCACTGATTCTGCTGTCCAAATCCATCATAAACCCACCGGGGTTATTGTCCGCTGTCAGGATGGACGTTCACAGACCAAGAATAAGGAAAAGGCGATGAATGTCTTGCGTTCACGCCTGCTTGAGAAAAAAATCGAGGAGGAAGATGCTAAATATGCCGCGCATCGCAAATCCCAGATCGGTTCGGGCGACCGGAATGAGAAAATCCGGACTTATAATTATCCCCAGAACCGTGTGACCGACCACCGCATTAATCTCACCCTCTATAATTTGAGTAACTTCATGGAAGGCGACATTGATGAAATGGTGACGACTCTGGTCCAGACGCACCTGGAAGAGAAACTCTCCGAACTTTCCTAATTGTCTTTTGTGGGGGGAGTGACTATACCCTTCTGACGCGTGCGCATCTTGGACATCATTAACTCCACCACAGTCTTTTTTCAAAAAAAAGGTCTGGAAAGTCCGAGGCTTCAAATCGAACTCCTGCTCGCGCATCACCTAAATTTAAAACGGTTGGATTTATACCTACAGTTCGAGCGTGAACTCAGCGATTCTGAGTTAGAGCCCCTGCGGGAAATGGTAAAAAAGAGGGCGGCAGGCATGCCTTTGCAGCATATTACCGGGATAGCCCCCTTTTACGGGCGTGATTTTATTGTGACCGAGGATGTGTTGATTCCTCGGCCGGAGACAGAGCAATTGGTGGAATTTGCCTTGGGCAAATTGCGCGGGATGCACTCGGTGGACGCGCGCAAATTGCGCGTACTGGACCTTTGCACGGGTAGCGGGATTATCGGGATTACCCTTGCCTTGGAGATGGATGGCATCGAGATCGTCGCTGCGGATATTTCGCAAGCGGCTCTCGAGATCGCACGGAGAAATGCCGGTAAACATCTCACAGAAGAAAAGGCAGTCGAGTTTATCCATTCGGATTTATTTTCATCCCTCGCAGGGAGATTTGACCTCGTGATGACGAATCCCCCGTATATCGCCACGGATATCATCGGTACTCTCTCGCGTGAGGTGCAGTGCGATCCTGTTCTGGCCTTAGACGGGGGAGCTGATGGGCTGGAGGTTATCCGCAAAATCATGATTGGATCCCCGCACTTCCTACAGCCCGAAGGGTGGTTGCTGATCGAGATCGGCCATGATCAGGCTGTGCCACTCGTGGATTTATTTTCTAAAAACAAATTCCAGTCAACCGGGATATTCAAAGACATTAGTGGTTTTGACCGGATCGCCACCGGGCAAATGGCTCCGACGGTTATCTAGGGGGCAGAGCGGAGTTTTCACTTTTTTGTCATTTGCTGAAAAATAGTCTTTTCGTTCGAGGCGTAAACAGGCATTTTTTTGAGCCCATGGATAAATTTGTTATAGAAGGCGGCGTCCCCCTTAATGGAACGATAATGGTCAGCGGTTCTAAAAATTCGGCTTTGCCTATTTTAGCGGCGACCTTGCTCACTAAAGAAAAATGTATTTTGCATAACGTCCCCGACCTCAGTGACGTGCGTTTCATGCTTGATATTCTCCGGTTCCTCGGGGCGGCTGTGACTTTCGAAGGAAATACGGCCACTGTGGAAGCGACGACAGTTTCCTCGACGACACCTTATGATCTCGTGCGCAAAATGCGTGCGTCGATCTGTGTACTGGGTCCTATCCTCGCCCGTAATCTGGAAGTGAAAATCTCCATGCCCGGCGGGTGTGTCATTGGAGATCGCCCGATCGATATCCACTTGCGCGGGATCCAATGCCTCGGAGCCCATGTGAATACCGAAGGCGGGGATGTCCATGCCACTGCCAAAGAGCTGGTGGGGACAGAGATTAATATGGGGGGTAAATTTGGTTCGACCGTCCTCGGTACCGGAAATATTATGATGGCCGCGACCCTCGCGAAAGGGGTAACGGTTATTGAACAAGCCGCGTGTGAGCCGGAAGTCGTCGATTTGGCTGATTTCCTGATCAGCATGGGAGCTCGTATCCAAGGGGCGGGCACCCGCCGCATCGAGATTATCGGGGTCCATGAACTCCACGGGGCGGAACATAATGTCATTCCTGACCGGATCGAAGCGGGCACTTTCCTCGTGGCAGCTGCGGCCACCCGTAGCAAATTGCTCCTGAAGGGAATCGAACCCAGGCACCAAGTCTCCCTTTTCCATGCACTGCGTGATTGTAATGTGGATCTCGTGGTGGAAGGCTCCACAGTCACAGTGCAGCCTAATGGCGAACTAAAATCCACAGAGATCATCACCGAGACATTTCCCGGGTTTGCCACGGACATGCAGGCTCAAATGGTGGCCATGCTGACCATGGTCAGCGGAATCAGTGTCGTGACAGAAAAGATTTTTCCGAACCGATTCATGCATGTCGCCGAGCTCAAACGGATGGGCGCGGATATACAGATGGATGGGGCTACAGCGATTATTAGAGGGGCTAAAGAGCTCCAAGGTGCTCCGACCATGGCTTCCGATCTCCGGGCTTCTGCCGCGCTCGTGATTGCCGGTCTCATGGCCAAAGGCACCACCGAGGTCAACCGTGTTTATCACATCGACCGGGGTTACGAACACATCGACGAGAAACTCAAAGCTGTCGGGGCCCGTATCACCCGCGCCAAAGGCGTGTAATTATTTTTCACCGTAAATCTACGGAAATAAAAAAAAAGCCCCGCGGGAAAGCGGGGCTTTTTCTTTGTAGGTGTGAATAAAAGAGTTACTCATCCCGGCGTCCGCCGAAGAGAAGGGGCAGCAGATACCAGAGGAAATAAAGGAGGGAGGTAATGAATGCAGCCACATAGGTGAGGGCGGCGGCATTCAGCACTTTATTGACCCCTTCGGTTTCTTCGCCCGGCTGGATAAAACCCATTTTTCCCAGGATCACCTTGGCGCGGTTCGATGCGTCGAACTCCACTGGCAGGGTCACAAGGTTAAAGAGCATAATCACTCCCCAACCGACGGCCATGATCCAACCCGCGATCCAGGGGTTTAGTCCCATAAAAAAAATACCCAGCAGGGGAAGCCACATGACGACTTGGTTAGCAAATGTCGTGGCTCCCACCGCAGCCATACGGATTTTTAACGGGGCATAATGGACTTTGTCCTGGATGGCATGTCCGCATTCATGGGCAGCGACTCCTAGGGCGGCAGCTGACGTGCCGTGATAGACATCAGTAGAAAGAACGAGGCGTTTATGGATGGGATCATAATGATCGCCCAATATGGAGGGATGCTCGATAATCTGGACATTACCGATCCCCGCAGCCTGGAGGATCGCGGCGGCAGCCTCGGCCCCGGTATAACCCGCACGAGTTTTGAGTTTGCTGTATTTGGCGAACATTCCTTTGACCCGGGCTGCAGCAGCCAGAGAAATCAGAAGGGTTCCGACCATTAAAATAATTGCGAGTATCATGGTGATTTATTTGCTCCTTGTTTTTATTAGACCATTAATGAACCACAGAGTTTCATTCCGTCAAATGGATTTGGTAACTTACGCTGTGCGGTAAATTTGACCAGCTTTTAGACTTTACCCCGTAAAGGAAAAAGAAAGATGGTGCGCGCGAGAGGATTTGAACCTCCACCCGGTTAAGGACTAGAACCTGAATCTAGCGCGTCTGCCAGTTTCGCCACGCGCGCACAAAAACGAATAAAATCAAGATGTGTAGCCTGATTCGACTTTGTTCTTAACATCCCTGTAGGAAAAATCAACCTGGTAAATTTGTTTATAAGCTTCGAGGGCTTCTTCCTTTTTGCCTGCGGCATCGAGGGCGGCACCAAGATTATAAAGAACGTCCTTTTTAAGGTTATCCATGACAGGCATTTCAGTGATGCATTTTTGGAACTGGGTCACGGCCAGATCGTGCATCCCTTTTGAGGTGAAACACATGCCGAGGAAATTTAACGAGGCATGCCGCCTATTCGGTGCGCGTTGGGCGAATTGAAACTCTGCCTGGGCGTCGTCGACCAAACCGAGGTTAAAATAGATTTCCCCGAGATTATAGCGCAGGAGCGGATCATTAGGGTATTTAGTGACTTGTTCCTTCGCAAAAGCAAAGCTGAGACTGTCCCGGTCACGTTTGAATTCCTCGATTTCAGCTAGGTATTGCTGTGTCTCAGGACTCTCTGGAACGGCAATGAGGTAATCCTCACGTTCTTTAATCCATTGATTATAACGTTTGATCCGGATTTCAGACATCAGGCGTTCGAGATTCTGATCGACATTGCCTGTAGCAGCATAGACGTGTTTGTAATAGGCCAAGGACATGTCAAAATCCTTTAACTGCAAAAATAAATCGGCCAAAGTGGAGTAATGGTTGAGATTATCCGGTTCGGCATGCATTTTTTCTTGGGTGGCCGCAATGAGTGAATGCAGTGTTTCCTCAGTTTTATAAATTTTCGTCTCACTCTCCATCCGGATAGACTCCGCTTGGTTTTTCATGGAGTCTTTATAAGTCTTTTTCTTATCATCCCAGCCCCCGCCGGTGATGGTGGCAGATGCAGTGGCGTCTTTGAGGCCTTTAGCTGCTTGGGCGTTATTTTGTTGCCCGGGTAAGCGCAGGAGGGCCTCGTAAGTCTTGACCGCCTTATCCCCTTGGTTTTGGGTAATATAAATTTCAGCAAGTTTAAAGAGGTTATCGATGTCAGTGGGATTTCCTTCGCGGTAAGTTTCCCTCGCAAAAATAGCGATTTCGACCATGTCAGCACCCACAGCAGCTTCGGCCAAGATATTTGTGCCTACCTTACTGAAAGGGTCGATGGCCAGGATTTGTTCCGCGACTTCCATTGCCTTGGTGGGATCTTTTTTCGGGGAAGCTTGGGCTTGGAGACGGGTTATATTTACGATCGACATGGCCTTTTTAAATTGGCTCATCCCCTTAGTCTTTTTAATGGCCGTGGCTCGGAGTGTCTGACGGGCCTTTAGGAACGCAGGCTCCCTGACGAGTGCGGACTGGAGTATATCAATCGCGTAATCGTAGTTGTCTTTTTTCGCTGCATCTTCGCCTTTGTGAAAAAGCGTTTTAACGTCAGGCGATATGTCCTGTTCTGTCTTAATCATGACCCGTAAATATAAATAATAAAGTTAACTGAAAATAACCCCTGTAAAGAGGCAGGTCAATGGAGAAAATAATTACTTTGCTTGTAATTTCAAACACACGGTTTCAAAGGCTAACATTTCCGGGATATTGGTCCTGTCTAGGTCATCGATGAGTTTTTCGATCAGGCTAATGGCCCTGATCCACTTATTTTCAGGGTGTTTTCCGGCTTGGCTGCGCAGGATTTCTTTATCTCCCGGGAAATGTAAGTGGGCAGAATCGACCTCCATTTTCATCATTAAGATGTCCCGGTGCCAGAGATAAAATATTTTCAGGATGGCCTGCCTTTCCAAGCGGCGGAATGCCGAGACTTGGGCCTCGGTTTCTTGCTCGACCTTCTGGAAATAACTTTTTTCAGCAATATCCTTCCACTTATCTGTGTCTTGGGAATCATTGAGCCGTGATTTATAATCTTTGACGGCAGTATCAAGCTCGGCAATCAGTCCGGTCAACCCTTGATAAAGAGTGAAAATATTTCCTTCAGAGGACAGCCCTCGCAGGAAATCCAGTGTTTCATTTTCCAGAGGGGAGAGCTCCTTGGCAGAGACAAAAGAAAATTGTAATTTCTGGCACCGGGCGATGATGGTGTCCGGTAGGGTCTCTGGTCGTGATGTCAGCAGGAGTAGGAGACAATTCAAGGGGGGCTCTTCCAGAGTTTTGAGGAAGGCATTGTAGGCGGCGGCATTCATACAATCGGCATCTTCAATGACCGCGACTTTATATTTTGCCATCATCGGCTTTTGGAAAAGGGCTTTATTCAGGGTTTGAATCTGGTCAATAGTGATCTGGCGGCTTTTGCTCTCGGCTTTGAGATGGAAAAGGTCAGGGTGATTCATAGATTCAAAACGGTGGCAGGAATCACATTGCCCGCAGGCATCATGGAGTTCGCTGAATTTCGCGCAATTCACCGCTTGGGCCAGGGCGATGGCAGTTTGTAATTTTCCCACACCCCGGTCGCCCTTCAAGAGATAAGCGTGTGCGAGCCTTTGGAGCCGGATCGTTTTGATGAGTTGATCGGCGACGATTGATTGATGGGGGATTTGGGCAAAAGGCATGGCTGGGGGGGGACCTGTGATTATAGATTTAGGCGCGCTCCGACGATATCCAAGATTTTTGCGCTGATTTCCCCGATGGTACCCTGGGCATCGATGGAGTGAACTCGGTCGGGCTCAGCGGCAGCGATTTTCAGGAATGATTCACGGACTTTCTGGTAGAAGTCCAGGGGTTCACTCTCCATACGGTCGTCTTTGTTATCGCCGGGTTTCGAGCGTGCGATCATCCTCCGCCGCGCAAGGGCCGGATCGAGATCAAGGTAAAGGGTGATGTCAGGGATACATTCGGCCACGGCGAAGGAATTAATCTGCGCCACTTGCGCGGGCGCGAGTTTCCGGGCGGCCCCTTGGTAAGCGGTAGTAGAGTCGGAGTAACGGTCACAGAGGACGGTTTTTCCGGCCTTGAGTGCAGGCAGGATGACCTCGCGTGCGTGTTGAGCCCGGGCAGCGGCGAAAAGAAGGAGTTCGGCCTCGGGGGACATGTTTTTACCGGCGGGATGGAATTTGAGCAAATTGCGCAGTTCCTCACCGAGGGGAGTGCCGCCGGGCTCACGGGTGAGGACGACCTCACGGTTCAAGCTCCTGAGCTTGTCGGCAAGCAGAGCGATTTGCGTCGTTTTGCCGACTGCTTCTCCGCCTTCAAATGTGATAAAAAGAGCCATGATATCTGGGGAATTATTTCATCTCGACTGAGGCCACCGCCATGGCGGCGATACCTTCCTTGCGGCCGATGAATCCCATGGTTTCATTAGTAGTAGCTTTGATGCCGATCTGGGACTCCCGGGCTTTGAGGGCTTTAGCGATCCGCTTTTTCATTTCGGGAATGTAGGGGAAGATTTTTGGGGCTTCGGAGATCACCGTGGCATCGATATTTCCCAGGGTGACATATTTGCGGAGCATGAGTTCAGCAATTTGCTCGAGGAAAACAAGGCTGGAGATATTTTTCCAGCGAGGATCGGTATTCGGAAAATAATGCCCGATATCGACCTCGCCCATGGCTCCGAGGAGCGCGTCTGCGATGGCGTGAATGAGGACATCTGCATCCGAATGGCCGTCGAGGCCTTTGTCATGGGGGATTTCCACGCCCCCGAGTACGCATTTGCGCCCGGGAACTAATTGATGAACGTCGTAACCTAATCCAGTGCGATACATAATCCCCCTTTTCTAAGCAAATTGCCCAAAAACGCCAACATTAATTCCAGCAAGATATTTTTTCTCGGCGGATTTCGCCGATCAGGATGAGCGTGGAAATTCCCCATGGAACGATCATCTACCCACTGTGCCCGGCACAAATCGCGCGGGATCATGGAGTTTTATAAACAAAAACTCCAGCTCCCCTCGCCTGTGACCTTTACTTTTGAGGCAACGTTTGTGTAGGAGGCCAGAGCTCCCCGAGGACTTTTTTTACCAGATGGCTAGGGTGTTGGAAAAAATAGAGGTTGATGCAGGGTGGAATCTAAAATACAATTCCTTGACACTCAGCAAGACAATGACACTTTGTTCAATCTGACCCCCCCAAAAAAGAAAAATATTATGAATCAAATACCTGGAATGCGACATGAAACCGACAGTATGGGGGGAGTCGATGTCCCCGCAGATAAACTCTGGGGTGCCCAGACTCAGCGCTCATTGGAGCATTTCAGTATTGGGAAAGATTTAATCCCCCGCGAAATGATTACGGCGTATGCGACGCTCAAAAAAGCTGCAGCCATCGCTAACCACGGGAGTAAACGGCTCGAAACCGAGCAGTACGATCTCATTGTAAAAGTGTGTGATGAGATTCTCTCCGGCCAGCATCATGATATGTTCCCGCTCCACGTGTGGATGACCGGCAGTGGCACACAATTTAATATGAATGTCAACGAGGTGGTGTCGAACCGCTGTTGCCAGCTGGCCGGGACAGCCCTAGGCAGCAAGACCCCCGTCCATCCAAATGACCATGTGAATATGGCACAGTCCTCGAATGACTCTTTCCCGAGTGCCATGTATATTGCTGCCGCGGTGAATACCAAAGAACGCCTCATCCCGGCGGTAAAAGCCCTGCATGATGCCATCGCGCTCAAAGTGGAAGAGTGGAAGGATGTGATCAAAATCGGGCGGACCCACATGCAGGATGCCACACCGCTCACCCTCGGCCAGGAATGGTCGGGATATGCCGGAATGCTCGCGGACAATCTCGCCCGGATCGATTCCTCGCTCGAAGGCGTTTACCGCCTCGCGCTGGGAGGCACCGCCGTGGGAACGGGCATCAACTCGGCGCCGGGTTTTGCGGAAGCCTCGGCTGCGGAAATCGCGAAACTCACCGGGCTGCCATTTGTCACCGCCCCAAACAAATTCACCGTCCAGGGCGCCCACGATGCCCTGGTTCAGCTCTCCGGCACGCTGCGCACGCTGGCCGTCTCACTTTACAAAATCGGCAACGACATCCGCCTGATGTCCTGCGGTCCGCGCGCGGGCTTCGCGGAATTGATCATCCCGGAAAACGAGCCGGGATCGTCGATCATGCCGGGCAAAGTGAACCCGACCCAGGCCGAGGCGCTGACAATGATTTCCGCGCAGGTGATGGCAAACGACGTGGCCGTCGGCTTCGGGGGGGCCGGCGGATACCTCGAAATGAATGTTTACAAGCCGCTGATTATTTTCAACATCACTCACTCGATCACGATCCTCACCGACGGCTGCACGAATTTCCGCAAATTCCTCGTCGAAGGCACGAAGCCGAACCTCAAAAAAATCGGTGAATACGTCGAGCGTTCGCTCATGCTCGTGACCGCGCTCTCGCCGGTCATCGGCTACGACAAGTCCTCGGAAATCGCCCACTACGCGATGGACCATGACCTCACCCTGAAGGACGCGGCCATGAAGCTCGGCTTCGTCTCGTCGGAGGATTTTGACCGCATCGTGGATCCGAAAAAAATGGTCGCCCCCTACGTCGCCTAATCCCCAAACCCAACGAAACAACCCATGACAAAGATCACCACCACCAAACGCGGGATGGAAGTGCTGCACGATTCGAAGCTCAACAAGTCCACCGGATTCACCGAGGCCGAGCGCGTGGCGCTGGGGCTCGTGGGATTGGTCCCCGACATCACTGAAACAATTGATGAACAACTAAGCCGCGTGCTGCAACAACTGGCGCACAAGGCGAAGGAACTGGATCAGTTCATTTATCTGATGAACCTGCTCGACAGCAATGAGACGCTTTTCTATCGCACGATCATGTCCGATCCCGCGCGTTTTCTGGAGATTGTCTATGACCCGACGATCGGAGAGGCCTGCTTGAAGTTTGACCACATTTTCCGGCGTCCAATGGGGATGTATCTCTCGATCACGAGAAAAGGCACTGTGAAAGACGTGCTGCGCAACTGGCCGGTCAAGGACGTGCGCTTCATCTGTGTGACGGATGCGGGCCGGATTCTTGGCCTGGGCGATCTGGGTGCCAACGGCATGGGCATTCCGATCGGGAAACTTCAACTCTATACCGCCGCCGCTGGAGTTCCCCCGCAAGGACTGCTGCCGATGTATCTTGATGCCGGCACCAACAACGAAGGCTATCTTGAGGACCCGCTTTATGTTGGAATGCGGAAAAACCGCCCAGCCACGGCGGATCTCTACGCCTTCGTGGACGAGTTCGTCGAAGCCGTGCAGGAAGTCTTCCCCAAATGCTGCATCCATTTTGAGGATTGGACAGGCACGGACGCCATTGCCCTGCTCGCCCGCTACCGTGATAAAGTCTGCTGCTACAACGACGACATCCAAGGCACAGCCGGTGTCACGCTCGGAGGCCTCATCAACGCGCTCAAGATTACGGGCGGCGAACTCAAGGACCAGCGCATCCTGTTCCTCGGCGCAGGCTCGGCAGCCATCGGTTTGGCGGACCTCATCGTTTCCGCGGTGAGCAAAGAGCACGGGATACCGGTCGAAAAGGCCCGCGAAAAAATCCGTTTGTTCGACACAAAGGGACTCGTCTATGCCGGCCGTCCTGGTCTCGAAGCCCACAAACAGCCTTTCGCTCACAAGATTGCCCCGAGCAAACCCTTCAATTGTCTCGATCTTCAGACCGAGTATCCGCAGATCGTCGCGGCCATCGAGGATTTCAAGCCCCAGGCCATTATCGGGGTCAGCACGGTGGGTAAGTTGTTCAGCAAGGAGGTTGTGGAAGCCATGGCCCGGCACAATGAGCGCCCGATCATTTTCGCCCTCTCGAATCCGAGCGAAAAACATGAAGTCCTTCCGACGGATGCCTACACTTGGACGAATGGCAAGGCGGTCTATGCCGGAGGTGTTCAGTTCCCGCCGGTGCACCTCGCCGACAAAGTGCTGCTGCCATCCCAAGCGAACAACCTGTATATTTTCCCGGCGGTGGGAATGGCGATCTATGCCACGCACGCCAAGCGCGTGACCGACGAGATGTTTATCGAGTCCGCCCACGCCGTCGCGGATCTCGTGACCCCGGAGCAACTCGCACTTGGCATGCTCTTCCCGCCCCAGTCGGACATCCTTGAAGTCGAGATCAAGATCGCCGCGCGGGTCGCAAAGCTTGTGTTCGACAGCGGACTGGCTCAGGTCGATCGTCCAGCCGACATGGAGGCCTTCATCCGCCAGCATGTCTACTCGCCGGTCTATCCCAGTCTCGCTTAGGGCGCGCGATGCACTTTTGACACCGGTGGCGCCGGGGAAATGAGCCGGTGGTCGAGCACTGCGATTACCACCGGCCCTCCCTCTCCGTCCAAAACCGTGCTCTCAAAAATCGCACAAACCCGACGCAGGCCGAGGCATTAACCATGCTTTGTGCCCAAGTCATGGCCGATGATGTGGCTGTCTGTTTTGGCGGGGCGGGAGGTTATCTCCAGATGAATGTCTATAAACCTTTGATTATCCAGAATATCACACATTCATTGACCCTATTAACGGATGGGTGCACGAATTTCCGGAAATTCCTCGTGGAAGGGACAAACCCAAATTTGAAAAAGATCGGGGAGTATGTGGAACGCTCCTTGATGCTCGTGACGGCCTTGTCACCGGTCATTGGTTATGATAAAGCATCGAAGATCGCGCATTATGCCATGGACAATGATTTATCCCTCAAAGAAGCTTCCTTAAAGCTTGGTTTTGTCACGGAAGATGAGTTTCACCGGATCGTAGATCCGGTGAAAATGGTGAAGCCTTACGTGGCCTCCTGAGATCACCCTTTTCGTGCGGGGGGGGCGGGGGAATCATCCGTTCAGCGATTTAGCTCTTTATGGTCCTTGGAGTGGAGCTTACCCTGGAGTCCACCGGTGTGGATGAAACAAATTCTTTTATCTCCGGGGAAATATGATTTCCGGGATAAATCCAATATTCCGTAAAGGGTTTTGCCTGTATAAACGTGTTCGAGAGGCAGTGAGTAGTCCTTCTCGATTTGCGTAATAAAAGCGAGGAGTTCGGGCGTATACTTGGCGTAACCGCCGAAATGGTAGTCCGTGATCATGGAGAGGTTCGGTAAAGGGCTCCCTGCCATCTTTTCAGCTTGGGTTTTGAGGAATCCCCCGTCTTTGAGTGCTGAAAAGGCGATGACTTTTGCTCCGGGGTCTCGGGATAATAAAGCCTGAGCGATTCCTGCTGCCGTTGTGGCGGTACCGGCAGCGAGGCAAAAGATATCCGCATGGCTCACGAGGGAATCTCCCCATTCCACACACCCACGCAAACCAGCCTCATTCGAGCCCCCTTCAGGAATAAGATGAAAATCCCCAAAAAGGTTCTTAAGCCGGGCAATGAATCCTGACTCTTCCTTCCGCCGGTATTCTTCCCGAGTGACGAAATGAAGCCGCATGCCGTGTTCCCGGGCAAATTGCAGCGTCGATGAATAGATTGCGGGTTCTTGCCCCCTGATGACACCGATGGTTTTCAGATGATTGAGTGAACCTGCAACAGCCGTGGCGTAGATATGATTGCTACAGGCACCCCCAAATGTCAGGAGGGTATCGTGACCGTTTTGAATCGCATCAAACAGGTTGTTTTTGAGCTTCCAGAATTTGTTCCCCTGATATAACGGGTGGTTCAAGTCCTCGCGGAGAACCGTGACGGATACAGGCTTTGTCAGATTATCTTGAAACAAGATATTCTGGAACAAGGGTTCATAGGAAGATGAAGATGGGGTTGTGTTAAATATTTTTCGAGAATTAGACAGAAACCTAATAAAATCAATCTGTTTATAAGGAGCAGGCTATTGCCCGGCCGTTGCCGTTTTTCCACTGTCTTATGATCAGTTCGTGGAAAATAACACAGAGGGCGTCTCGCCCGAGGGTTCTACAAAAGGCGAAGCCTCCGATCTTTCCTCATCTTAGATTAAAAATAATCTGCGTGAATCTGCGTCATCTGTGGATAGCACTGTCTCCTACCGTTACGATAAATTTAATCGTGTGACTGCCAAAATACACGGGGACGGGACCCGTGAAAAAAATGGATATGATGCCTATGGGCGTCCTGTGTCGCTGAAGGTGGTTTCTTCCACAGGCAAATTGCTCACTCAAATCGAATACAAGTGGGATGCTGCTGGGCAACTCTGCGAACGTAGCCGCGACGGGATTTCCCAAAAATACGAATATGATGGTGCAGGACAATTGACCTCGGTTCACTCTGAAGGGCAATCAGCCCGCTTATCGAAGGGAAGCGATATCCCGGAAGAGAGTTACTCTTATGATATTGCGGGAAACTTGATTGAAAAGAAAATCGGCGGACAGAAAACTCTTTACACTTATGATATGGCCAACCGTTTGACCGCCTCGCATGAATACACCGCAGACGGCAGCGAGGTGTCATCGAAACAATGTGTGTATGATGCTCTCGGTAGGTTGATCGAGGAGAAGAAGGATGGGGATTTGACTCGCTTTGAATACGGTATGTGTCTCATTGCAGATGGACATCAGCA